>CAZMWC010000363.1:0-2091 GCA_964569805.1 uncultured Gallionella sp. | reverse complement strand
CCTGAAAACTTATCAGCAGCAATTTCTCGCTGGCGCCCGGGTCGGGCAGCGGATGCAGGCTGATGCTCACGGTCCGGGAATCGCCGTTGTTCCTGACCGATACTTCCCGGCTCATGGCCGGTGCGCCCTGGCTGGCGCTGTTCAGGGCGGCGCGCAATTCCAGCTGCAAGCCCTCGCGCGCCATCTCGACGACATTGAGCGTTGCCTGTCCGGGTGCCGGGCGCAGATATTGGCCGGTGTCGCCGTGCACGAAAAGAATATTGCCCTTCAGGTCGGTCACCACCGAGGCGGGCGCATAGGACTGGAGCAGCGCCCGCTTGGTCAGTTCGGCGAAATTGGTTTCTTTGATTTTCTTTGACACTTCCTCCGACCCTTCCGTATTGGTATTTTTCGTCCACGACAATCCGCCCGACATCACTGCGCGGGTGGAGGCAGCGGAGTGAATGGCGCGATAAAATTTCCACTTGCGGTTGAGCGGCGCAAATAATTCCGGATGGCTGCCGATGCTCTCCGAAGGCGAGAGGAACAATACGCCGCCCGGCTTGAGGGCGTAGTGAAAAGCCGGGATGAGACGGTTTTGCAGTTCCGGCTCCAGGTAGATCATCAGGTTGCGGCAACTGAGCAGGTCGAGCCTGGTAAAAGGCGGGTCCTTGATGGCGTTCTGGGTGGCGAACACCACCATCTCGCGGATATCCTTCTTCACGCGATAGCCGGCCTCTTCCTTGATGAAAAAGCGGCGCAGCCGCTCCGGGTGGACATCCTGGGCGATATTGGGCGGATAGATGCCGGCGCGCGCCGCAGCGATGGCATCTTCGTCGAGATCGGTGCTGTAGATCTGGACCTTGAATTCCTGCCGGGTCTCGTCCATGAATTCGCGCAGCAGCATGGCGATAGAGTAGGCCTCCTCGCCGCTGGCGCAGCCCGCCACCCACACGCGGAACACATAGCCCTCCGGCTTGCCCTCGAACAGCAACGGCAGGATGTCCTGCTTCAAGGTGATGAAGGCCTCCGCGTCGCGGAAGAAGCTGGTGACGTTGATCAGTAATTCCTTGAACAGCGATTTCACCTCGGCGGGATGCTCCTTGAGGTAGCGCGCATAGGCTTCGGTATCCGCAAGGTCGTGCTGCGCCATGCGCCGTTCGATGCGGCGGCCGATAGTGCTCTTTTTATATAACGAAAAATCGTGGCCGGTGCCGGAGCGCAACTGCATCAGGATATGATTCATGCCGCTCACCGCAGCCGGAGCGGGTGGCGTTTCCTGGCGGACGGCCAGGGTGTGTATGCCGGCCAGCAGCACTTCCGGCATCTTCTCCACCGGCAGGATATGGGTGGCGTAGCCGGCCTGGATAGCGCTGGCCGGCATACCATCGTATTTCGCCGTGGCCGGCTCCTGCACCAGCGAGACACCGCCCGCGCCGATGATGGCGCGCAGCCCCAGCGTGCCGTCGGTGCCGGTGCCGGACAGGATGACACCGATGGCATTTTCTCCCTGATCGTCGGCCAGGGAACGCAGGAAGGCATCAATCGGCATGCGTTGCCCGCGCGGTTGCTCCGGCACGCTCAGCTGCAACACGCCGTGGAAAATCGCCATGTCGCGGTTGGGCGGGATGACGTAGACGCTGTTGGGTGCCACGGCCATCTGGTCCTGCACCTCGAGCACCGGCATGGCGGTGGTGCGTTGCAGGATTTCGGTGAGGATGCTGGCGTGGCTCGGATCGAGATGCGACACCAGCACGAAGGCCATGCCGCTATCGAGCGGAATACTGCGGAAGAACTGTTCGAAGGCTTCCAGTCCGCCGGCGGAAGCGCCTATGCCGACAATGGGGAAGGGGGCGCCTGCAACGCTTTCCGCCGAAGCGGCAGGTTTGACCGGAGCCGTCATCAATGTAGCCTTGACCTTAGACTTTGTCTTGCCCGTCATCATGTCCCGCTTTCTGGCGATTATTGAGCTTTACATAAATGAAGACAGCGCACAAAACCAAAGAACCCGTCATTCCGGCGCAGGCCGGAATCCAGTCCGTCATACAGCTCCGCGTAGCGGACAAAGCCGTGTATCGGGTCTTGTCCCGCTGCGCGGGTGCTTGATAATTG
>CAZMWC010000362.1:0-2100 GCA_964569805.1 uncultured Gallionella sp. | reverse complement strand
ATTATAAGGGCGTAGCGAGTGCCATCAAAACAAAATCTGCTGCCGGTAGCCGGTGTGTTGAGCGGTGCGCTGGTATGGGGACTGATCTGGTACCCCTATCGCGTGTTGCAGGATATTGGCATATCCGGCGCACTGGCGACGTTGCTCACCTATTTGCTGGCGATGCTGTGCGGCGCATTCATGCTGCCGCGCGTGTGGCGCGAACTGCGCACGCATGGCGGAACCGGGGCGGATCGGTGGGCGCTGGCGCTGCTGTTGAGCGCGGGCTGGACGAATTTCGGCTATGTGCTGGCGGTATTGCATGGCGAAGTGATGCGCGTGCTGCTGCTGTTCTATCTCGCGCCGCTATGGACGATATTATTTGCCTATTGGCTGCTGGGCGAGCGGCTCAATTACTATGGTTACCTCATCATTGCGCTGTCTTTCAGCGGTGCGTTCATCATGCTGTGGGAACCGCAATTAGGTTTGCCGTTGCCGAATAATTTTGCCGAATGGATTGGTCTGTCGGCCGGTATGGGCTTCGCGTTGTCCAATGTGGTGTCGCGCCGTGCAGCGCATTTGAGCGTGGAGGTGAAGTCATACAGCGTGTGGCTTGGCACGGCTCTGCTGACGGCACCGTTATTATGGTGGCAGGGCGGCTTGCAAAACCAGCTGCTGTTGATCGATGCGCAAGCCTCGCTGATACTCGTGTTGCTCGGCATCGTGCTGTGCGCCACCAGCTTTGCGGTGCAGTATGCCCTGGCCCATTTGCCCGCCAATCGTGCCATCATTCTGTTCCTGTTCGAACTGGTGGCCGCCGCCGTCGCGTCATATTTTCTCGCCGATGAAGCGATGCAGCTGCGCGAATGGATAGGTGCGGCACTTATCATTTGCGCCAGCTTGTTGTCGGGGAGGTTGTATGCCGAAGATAGGGCGCGATAAACCTGTCCTGAACTTGCCGAAGGGCAGGCGGGCACCATGCACCTGCTGGCAAAGGATGCCGGAAAGCATAGTATTTCCCATCCGCTCTATATCCATTTAGACTTACAGCATTCAATCTTGGTGGTGTGCCATGAGTAAAGAGAATTTTATCGCCGCACAACAAGGCCAAAAGCTGACGCTGGAGTTCGTGCTGCGCTGGCTGGTGCGGGATGACATGGTGGCGGCGGCAGAGGCGGAAAGGTTGCTCAAGAATCACAAGGGTAATCGCGCTCATCCGCTGGATGTGTTGGGTGAGCAGAAGTGGCGCAGTCTGTTGCCCCCCCATAAATTATTGACCGCCGAATTTCTCACCGAGTGGCTGGCGGCGCACATCGGCATCCCTTATTTTCATATTGACCCGTTGCAGCTGAATTTCTCCGGGATCGCACATGTCGTTTCCAAATCCTATGCCGAGCGGCTCAAAATCATGCCGGTAAAAGTCAGCACGGGTGAAGTGACCATCGCCATTGCCGAGCCGTTTCTGACCGATTGGGTGGACGAGCTGGAACGTGCGCTCAATTTGAAAATCAAACTGGTGCTGGCCAGCCCGCTCGACATCAGCCGCTATTTGCCGGAGATATACAGCCTCGCCAACTCGGTGCAGCTCGCCAGTAAGGCGAAGACGGGGCAGGTCGTCGGTGTGCAGAATTTCGAGCAACTGGTCGAGCTGGGCAAGAACAAAAATCTGGATGCCAATGAGCAGCATATCGTCACGCTGGTGGACTGGCTGTTCAAATACGCCTTCGAGCAGCGCGCCAGCGACATCCATCTGGAACCGCGCCGCGACATCGGCATCGTGCGCTTCCGCATCGACGGAGTGTTGCATCAGGTGTACCAGCTTCCTTCCAGCGTGACCAACGCCATCACCAACCGCATCAAACTGCTCGGGCGCATGGATATGGTGGAGAAGCGCAGGCCGCAGGACGGGCGCATCAAGACCGTGAGCGACGATGGCGAGGAAATCGAATTGCGCCTTTCCACCATGCCGACCGCCTTTGGCGAGAAGCTGGTGATGCGGATATTCGATCCGGAAGTTCTGGTGAAAAATTTCTCCGATCTCGGTTTTACCCGCGAGCAGAGCACGCTGTGGAACGGCTGGACGCGCCAGCCCAACGGCATCATCCTGGTTACCGGGCCGAC
>CAZMWC010000361.1:0-2102 GCA_964569805.1 uncultured Gallionella sp. | reverse complement strand
TCACGCCAGGCGGAAGGAAACAGAAACGGCATTATGCCTTCGAGAACCAGCATCAATCCAAACGCCATCAACAAGTATTCCAGCACGATGTTACGCAGGCATTACCTGCCCGATTTGCCGGAACTCTTCAGATACTTGAAAAAAGCCGAGCTCGGGTCCAGCACCATCATGTCGCTCTTGTTCTTGAAACTTTGCTTGTAGGCTTCCAGGCTGCGATAGAACGAGTAAAACTCCGGGTTGCGCCCGAATGCAGCCGCATACAGGGCAGCCGCCCTGGCATCGCCTTCGCCCTTGGTTTTTTGCGCGGTACGGTAGGCTTCCGCCAGAATCACCTCGCGTTGCCTGTCGGCATCGGCCTTGATCTTTTCACTCTCGGCCGCACCGGAAGCGCGCAGCTCATTGGCGACACGCTTGCGTTCGGCATCCATGCGGCGATACACCGACTCGCTGATTTCCAATGGGAAATCGACGCGCTTCAGGCGCACATCCAGCACCTCGACGCCGATCTTGCGCGCATCGCTGTCGGTCTTGGTGCGCAGCACTTCCATGATTTTGTCGCGCTCGCCGGATACCACCTCGTGAATGGTGCGCTTGCCGAATTCCTCGCGCATACTGGAATTGACCGTCTGCAGCAGGCGTGTTTTGGCGCGCACTTCATCGCCACCGACGCTGACGTAATACTGCTTCACGTCGACAATGCGCCATTTGACGAAGGAATCCACCAGCACGTTTTTCTTTTCCGCGGTGATGAAACGTTCCGGTTCGACAGTATCCAGCGTCAGGATGCGCGAATCGAAATAGCGCACGTTCTGCATCAGCGGCACCTTGAAATAAAGGCCCGGCTCGGTCTTGATACCGACCGCCTCGCCCAACTGGAACACGATCGCATTCTGCCGCTGATCCACCACGAATATGCTCATGCTCAACAAGACCAGCGCGGCAACCGCGCCAATCAGTACGTTACCCGTATTCCTGTTCATCGTGCCTCCCTGTCGCGTCCCAGCAGCGAATCCCGTGCGCGCTGTGCTGCGGTGTTGTCACTCGACTGTGAAGTGGCGGGTGGTGTGTCAGCCGCCGCGCCGGCCGCACGCGCACTCTCGATCAATTTGTCCAGCGGCAAATACAGCAGGCTGTTGCCGTTCTTCTGATCGATCATTACCTTGCTGATGTTGCCCATCACCTGCTGCATCATGTCCAGATACATGCGCTCGCGCGTCACGGCGGGCGCCTTTTCGTATTCGACGAGAATCTGTTTGAAGCGGCTGGCATCACCCTCGGCATTGGCGATTACACTCTGCTTGTAGCCTTCCGCCTCCTGGATGAGGCGGGCCGCCGTACCACTGGCGCGCGGCACCACGTCATTCGCGTAAGCCTGCCCCTCATTTTTCTGGCGCTCGCGATCCTGACCGGCCTTCACCGCATCGTCGAAAGCCGCCTGCACCTGCTCGGGCGGTTGCGCGTTCTGCATGGTCAGCTTGCTGATCAGGATGCCTGACTTGTAACGATCCAGAATATCCTGCATCAACTTGGTCGCCGAGGCCGCGACTTGCTCGCGACCTTCGTACAGCACAAAGTCCATCTTGCTCTTGCCGACCACTTCGCGAATTGCGGTTTCCGCGGCCTGACGCACGTTCTCATCCGGCATGCGGTTGTTGAACAAATAATCGGCCGGGTCTTTGAGGAAATACTGCACCGCGAACTGGATATCGATGATGTTCTCATCATCGGTCAGCATCAGCGACTCTTTAAGCATCTTGTTCTTGACGTTGTCGCGATAACCGACTTCCACCGTTCTGACCTGGCTCAGATTGACAATCTCCACGGTCTCGACCGGAAACGGCAAATGCCAGCGCGGGCCGGGCTCCGTCGCCTCAAGGTACTTGCCGAAGCGCAACACCACGCCACGCTGGCTGGCATCCACGATGTAGAAGCCGCTGCCTATCCAGATCAGCGCGGCAATTGCGACGATCAAACCAATGCCGGGGCCAAACCCCTTCACTGGCTCATTACCGCCGGACTTGCCTTTGCCGCCTTTGCCGCCCATCACGCCCGCAATTTTTTCATTGAGCCTGCGCAGCAATTCTTCCAGATCGGGCGGTCCG
>CAZMWC010000360.1:0-2108 GCA_964569805.1 uncultured Gallionella sp. | reverse complement strand
TGGTGCAGGAAATCACCGCCGCTTCGGACGAGCAGTCCTCCGGCATCGGCCAGATTAATTCCGCCATGAATCAACTCAGCCAGACCACGCAGCAGAATGCTTCGGCCTCGGAACAATTGGCCGCCACCTCGGAGGAGATGAGCGGGCAGGCCGAGAAATTGCAACAACTGATGGCGTTTTTCAAGCTCAATGGCGCAGCCGCAGCCGCAGCAGCAGCCATCGCTACGGCACGGCAGATTGCCCCCCCTGCTTCCGCAAGGCAACCAGACAAGGCGGGACGAAAAATCGCTGACGGAGAGCCGGGCGAACACGATTTTGTCAGGTTCTAGGAGACGATCATGGACGCAATTGTACGGGCGGAGCAGCGTGCCGAAGTCGCAGGCGACGAGGAGGGACAGAGCCAGTATCTGACTTTCTTTCTGGGCGGGGAAATGTTCGCCATTCCCATCCTCAATATCAAGGAAATCATCGAATACGGCAGCCTGACCACAGTGCCGATGATGCCGGAATTCATCCGTGGCGTGATCAACCTGCGCGGTAGTGTGGTGCCGGTGGTGGACCTGGCGGTGCGCTTCGGGCGTAAGGCAGGTGACGTTACGCGGCGCACCTGCATCGTGATTATCGAAATCGAATCGGGAGATGAAAAACAGGATGTCGGCGTGGTGGTGGATACCGTCAACGAGGTGCTGGAAATTCCCCGCAATGAGGTTGAGCAGGCACCTTCCTTTGGCGCCAGAATCCGCGCCGATTTCATTCGCGGCATGGGCAAGATAGACGGCAAGTTTGTCATCATTCTCGCCGTTAATTACGTGCTTTCGATTGACGAAATGGCGATGCTGGGCCAAGCGGGTGGAGCAGAGCTGGAAGCGCTTGCGCCGGTTTGAACGAGGAAGAATGATATGGAAAAAATCAGGAGCAACACCACCAGCCAAGCCAGCGACCTGCGCCGTGTGGTGCAGGCCAACGAGGATATCAAGAAGGTGATCCAAATTTCGTCCGGGGTCAATCTGGTCGCACTCAATGCCATGCTGGTCGCCAAGCGTTCGGGCGAGAAGTCGCGCGGTTTCGCGGTGGTGTCGTCGGAGCTACGGGTGTTCAGCCGCAAGCTGGAAGGCGCGATGACCGGCCTGGGCGCGTTGATTTTCGAGCTGGTCAGGGATGCCGCCGCGATGCGGAAACAACATCACGAACGATGCCATCTGCTCAATATCCAGGCGCGGGGACAGCAGATGCGGAAACTGATGGAGCCGGTGTTCGCGCGCATGGATGAGCGTACGCACAAAACCGGGGAAGAGATCGGGCGGGATTGGCACCAGCTCCGGCTTCAGCTCAACCGCGTCCTGCAATTGTGCGAAAGCGGCGGCTCCCTGTCGCGCAGCGCCAAGATCGAAGCGGTGTACGGCGGCGATATGAGCGCCACTCTGAAGCAGGTGGCAAACCAGATCGAGGAAACGGTAAACGAGATTTTTTCCATTTTGAAACTGCTCAGATCGCAACTAAACGAATGAAATTGTAGGAGCGGCACCCTGTGGGAGCGGCGCCCTCGCCGCGATACCCTTAATCGGCCCGAGGGCGGGCCTCCTACATACCGGTTGAAAACTTTGGACTAACCATGAAAAAACTTGAATTCATCTACGAAGACGGCTCGCACAAATGGGCGGTGGTGGCACGCGATCCGGAAAAGCCCAACTTTTTAATCGACACCAACGAATACTTGGTGATCAACGGCGGCGAGGCGCTGCTTGCCGATCCCGGCGGTATGGAAGTGTTCTCTGCGGTATTTTCCGCCATCAGCGCCGAGGTCGACCCCTACACCATCCGCCACCTGTTTGCCTCGCACCAGGATCCTGATGTCATTTCCTCGTTGGCGCTATGGCTGGACTTCAACCCCGAACTCAAATGCTATCTGAGTTGCCTGTGGAGTTCGTTCATTCCGCATTTTGGCGGCACGGAAGAGACTTTTATCGCCATCCCCGACGAAGGTGACACCATTGCGCTCGGCAATCTGGCGCTGGAAGCGATACCGGCGCATTACCTGCATTCCTCGGGCAACTTCAACCTCTATGATCGCAAGGCCAAAATCCTGTTTTCCGGCGATGTTGGCGCAG
>CAZMWC010000359.1:0-2112 GCA_964569805.1 uncultured Gallionella sp. | reverse complement strand
CCGTGCCGTAGGCCAGCGCCGCCACCGCCTGCGCGCCGCCGATGGTGAACACGCGGCTCACGTCGCACAGGTAAGCCGCCGCGAGCACCAGTTGATTCTTCACGCCGTCCGGGGTCGGCACCACCATGATGAGCTCGCCCACGCCCGCCACCTTGGCGGGCAGCGCGTTCATCAGCACCGAGGATGGATAGGCCGCCTTGCCGCCGGGCACATACAGCCCGACACGGTCCAGCGGCGTGACCTGCTGACCGAGCATCGTTCCGTCGTCGTCGGTGTAATTCCAGGAATGCTGCAACTGTTTCTGATGGTAATCGGTGACACGCTGCGCAGCCTGCTCCAGTGCGGTGCGTTGCGCATCCGGCAAGCCCATGAATGCGGCGCGCAATTCTTCCTGCGGCAGTTCCAGCGCGGCGGCGCTATGCACCTCCAGGCGGTCGAAGCGCCGCGTGTACTCAAGCAAAGCCGTATCCTCGCGCTTTTTCACATCGGCAAGGATGGCTGCCACGGTCGCTTCAAGTTTTTCGTCGGCTGCCTCCTCGAACGCCAGCAGCGTGTCCAATTCAGCTTCGAAATCTGCCTGTCTGGTCGAAAATCGTTTGATGTTCATTGCATCACCCACTCTGTTTCCTGTTCACGGCCTGTGCAAACGCATCCAGCATCGGCTGGATCGCCGCATGTTTCAATTTGAGCGCGGCCTGATTCACCACCAGGCGCGATGAAATAGCGCTGATTTCTTCGACCGCCTTGAGGTGATTCGCCTTCAGCGTGTTACCGCTGCTCACCAGATCGACGATCGCGTCCGACAAGCCGACCAGCGGGGCCAGTTCCATCGAGCCATACAGCTTGATGAGATCGACGTGCACCCCTTTCGCGGCGAAGTGATCCCTGGCGGTCTGCACATATTTGGTCGCCACACGCAGGCGCGCACCCTGGCGCACCGCAGATTCATAATCGAAATCGTCGCGCACCGCGACCATCATGCGGCAGCGCGCAATGTCCAGATCCAGCGGCTGATACAAGCCCGCTCCGCCGTGTTCGTTGAGCACATCCTTGCCCGCCACGCCGATATCCGCCGCGCCATATTGCACATAGGTCGGCACGTCGCTGGCACGCACGATAATCAAGCGCACATCGGCGCGGTTGGTCGGAAGGATCAACTTGCGCGAGGACTCCGGGTCTTCCGGCGTGGTAATGCCCGCCGCGTTCAGCAACGGCAGCGTTTCCTCGAAGATGCGTCCCTTGGACAGTGCGATGGTTATCATAATTTTATGTTCACAAGTCAGCCACACACAGACAATCTCGGTGAAGGGTTCGTGCCTGCGGCACTAAAGGGAGAAGGGGAGAGGGTAAACCACACTGCTGTTACCCTTCTCCCTTCCCTCTTCTCCCTTCGCAAGCCGCGCAGCGGTTCTTATTTCACCCGGCGAATACTAGCACCCAGCGCCGACAGTTTCGCCTCAATATGTTCATAACCGCGATCCAGATGGTAGATGCGATCCACGATGGTCTCGCCCTGCGCAACCAAGCCGGCGATGACCAGGCACGCCGAAGCGCGCAAATCGGTCGCCATGATGGTTGCGCCTTCCAGTTGCGCACAGCCTTTGATCACCGCGGTATTGCCTTCCACATCGATCTGCGCGCCGAGGCGGCGCAGTTCCTGCACGTGCATGAAGCGGTTTTCGAATATCGTCTCGACCACCATCGCGCTGCCCTCCGCGATAGCATTCAGCGCCATGAACTGTGCCTGCATGTCGGTGGGGAATGCCGGGTAGGGCGCGGTGCGCACATTCACCGCCTTGGGACGCTGGTTCATTTGCAGGCTGATCGTGCCGCCTGCCACTTGAATAATTGCGCCGGCCTCCTGCAACTTTTCCAGTACGTTGTCGAGAATGTCGGCGCGCGCATCGGTCAATGTGATGCTGCCGCCTGCCGCCGCCGCCGCGACCAGGAAAGTGCCGCTCTCGATGCGGTCCGGCATGATGCGGTGTGAGGCGCCGTGCAGTCGGTCCGCGCCGGTGATGGTGATGGTGGCGCTGCCCGCGCCTTCGATCTTCGCACCCATCGCGATCAGGCAATGCGCCAAGTCCACCACTTCCGGTTCGCGCGCCGCAT
>CAZMWC010000358.1:0-2117 GCA_964569805.1 uncultured Gallionella sp. | reverse complement strand
GTACGTGTGCGGCATGACGGTGTACGACTATTGCCACCTCGGCCATGCGCGGGTGATGGTGGTGTTTGACATGGTTTACCGTTGGCTGAAGGCCTCCGGCTACGATGTCACGTATGTGCGCAATATCACCGACATCGACGACAAGATCATCAAGCGTGCGGCGGAGAATAAGGAATCCATCCATGCGCTGACGCAACGCTTCATCGACGCGATGCACGAGGATGCCGACGCGCTGGGCGTGCAACATCCCGACCATGAGCCGCGCGCTACGCAGTACGTGCCGCAGATGCTGGAGATGATCGCGCAACTGGAACAAAACGGCTTGGCGTATCAGGCGGCGGATGGCGATGTGAACTACGCGGTGCGCAAGTTCGACGGTTACGGCAAGCTCTCAGGAAAATCGCTGGAAGATTTGCGTGCCGGCGAGCGCGTGGAAGCCGCCTCCGATAAGCATGATCCGCTCGATTTCGTGCTGTGGAAACACGCCAAGGACAGTGAAGCAGACGAGGTGAAGTGGGATTCAAAATGGGGCAAAGGTCGTCCTGGCTGGCATCTCGAATGCTCCGCGATGGGCTCCGAATTACTCGGCAAGCATTTCGATATTCACGGCGGCGGCGCCGACTTGCAATTTCCGCATCACGAGAATGAGATCGCGCAATCCGAGGGCGCGCACCGCTGTCAGTATGTGAACTACTGGATGCACAACGGCTTCGTGCGTGTGGATGAGGAGAAGATGTCCAAGTCGCTGGGCAACTTTTTCACCATCCGTGAAGTGCTGAAAAAGTACGATGCCGAGGTGGTGCGCTTCTTCATCCTGCGCGCTCACTACCGCAGCTCGCTGAATTACTCCGACGCGCATCTGGATGATGCCAAGGGCGCGCTGACGCGGCTTTATACGGCATTGAAAGCCACTCCAGTAGAGGTGGCTGACGTTGACTGGAATACCTCTCATGCCGCCCGTTTTAAAGCCGCGATGGATGACGATTTCAATACACCGGAAGCGGTCGCCGTGTTGTTCGAACTCGCCAATGAAGCGAACCGCACGCAATCAAACGAGGCGGCAACTCAACTCAAGGCATTGGCCGGCTTGTTAGGTTTGCTGCAACGGGAATCGCTGGAATTTTTGCAAGGCGGGACCATTGCGGGCGGTTTGGATGAAATGGCGATCAATGCAAAGATAGCCGCGCGTAACGCCGCCAAGCAAGCCAGGAATTACACTGAAGCCGACCGTATCCGCAAAGAATTATCCGATGCAGGAATTATGCTGGAAGACAGTACTACGGGTACAATCTGGCGACACGTCTAATTTCAACTGTTGCCCACATCATGCTCGAACCTTTCCCTTTAGTAATGACTTTTGCCGCAACCGATCCCAGTGGTGGAGCGGGTTTACAGGCGGACTTGTTGACCATCTCCAGCATGGGTTGCCACCCATTGTCGGTGGTGACAGCAATCACGGTGCAGGATACCAGCGGGGTGGATGACGTGTTGCCGATAGATCCTGAATGGGTCGTGGATCAGGCGCGCGCAATGCTGGAAGATGTGCCGGTGGCGGCGTTCAAGATCGGGTTGTTGGGCAGTGTGGAGAACATCGCGGCAATCGCCGAAGTGCTGGCGGACTACCCCGATATCCCGCTGGTACTCGATCCGGTGTTGTCATCCGGGCGCGGCGATGAACTGGCGAATGATGACATGCTGGACGCGATGCGTGAGTTGCTGATCCCGCAGACCACCATCATCACACCGAACAGCATGGAGGCACGCCGCCTCGCACTGAACGAAGACAATGAAGATGATGACCCGAGCCTCGATGAATGCGCCAAACGCCTGCTGCGCATGGGTTGCGAATATGTGTTGATCACCGGCACGCACGAACAGACACCCAAGGTCATCAATACCTTGTACGGTGAGAATGGTGTGATCCGCAGCGACAGTTGGGCGCGTCTGCCGGGAATCTATCACGGTTCCGGCTGCACGCTGGCTTCGGCGATCGCGGCGCTGCTGGCGCAGGGTGTCGATGTGCCGGATGCGGTAAAAGAAGCGCAGGAATACACCTGGCAAACGTTGAGTGCGGGTTTCCGTCCCGGCATGGGGCAGCATATCCCGGACCGTTTGTT
>CAZMWC010000357.1:0-2123 GCA_964569805.1 uncultured Gallionella sp. | reverse complement strand
CCGCTGATCGGCGGCTTTCATTCGCCGCTTGAGCAGTCGGTGCTGGAAGTCATGCTGGCGGCACATGCGCCAATGGTGATTGTGATTGCGCGCAAGCTGGAGACGGCGCAATTTCCGGCTGCATGGCTTGATGCTGCACAAGCTGGTACGGTGGCAGTGGTGAGTATGGAAGATACGCAGCGACGATTGACGACTGAGTTGGCGATGCGTCGTAACCATTGGATTGCCCATTATGCAGCCAGCATCGTAGTTGCGGAAGCTGCACCCAATGGGGTTTTGGAGTCTTGTGTGGTGCAATGGAAGGCCGAAAAGTTGCCGATGAATATATTGGCGGATGAGGTTGGGGATCAATGAGATTGCGATATTTCGGAACTTCAGTTTTGGGCGTACAAGCCGAATCCGTTAAAGTGGCGGCGTTCAACGCTTACCAAGATGTGGAAAGGGGTTTTGCAAAGTGACCGATAGCAATGTTCAAGGTGGCATCGAACCATCGCTGCAAACGCTGGTTAGCCAACTACGCGAACTCATCAGCGATGCGCGCGGTCGAGTCTTGCGCTCGGCGGATGCGATTCAGGTTCGCACTTGCTGGGAGATCGGGCGGCATATCGTGGAGTTTGAGCAGGGCGGGGCTGCGCGCGCAGAGTATGGCAAGCGGTTGTTGCCCAAGCTGGCGGAATCGTTGACGGCGGAATTTGGCCGGGGATTTGATACCACCAATCTGCGGCACATGCGTGGTTTTTTTGGCCTTTCCAATTCGCGACACACTGCGTCGCAAATTGAGCTGGGTGCATTGCGCGCCGAGCTGGAGCGTGATCGCGCTTTGTTGGAGAATGAGCGGGAGACGCGGGCGAGTTTATTATCGGAGGCTTCGGATAATGAGCCTGAAAACCGATGAAATCTCTTGATAATCAGGTTGATGCTCAATACGTTATTATCTTTTCGGCCGGTTTTGAATGACGCGAAGCAAGTGAGAATTGAGAAATGAGTAAACACAAAGTCTTTTCCTTGCCGGTACGGGTATATTTCCAGGACACCGATGCGGGTGGTGTGGTCTATCACGCCAGTTATGTGAACTTCTTCGAGCGGGCGCGCACCGAGTGGCTGCGCACCTTTGGCTATAGCAATGCCGGGCTGATGAACGAGCTGGGGGTGATGTTCGTGGTGCGCAGGCTGGAACTGAATTATCTCAAGCCCGCGCTGCTCGACGATATGCTGGATGTGACGGCACAGATCAAGGACGTGGGGCGCAGCCGCGTCACGTTGTTGCAAAGCGTGATACGCGGTGGCGAGTTGCTGACCGAGGGCGAGGTGCATCTGGTATGCGTCGCGGCAGACACTTTCAAGCCGGTGAGCGTGCCGGACGTATTGGGCAAACAGTGGAAGATTTAATCGGGAAGGGACCGTAATGGAAGTGACGCAGGATTTATCGTTCATACATCTCATCGGCAATGCCAGTGTGCTGGTGCAGATGGTGATGGGGTTGTTGCTGTTGGTGTCGTTGATGTCATGGTGGTACATCTTCCTCAAGCTGTTCGCTATCCGCAAAGAAACAGGGGTGACCGATGAATTTGAAGAGGCATTCTGGCGCAACCCGGATATGAATGAGCTTTATAAACAGGTGAACGCGCGCGCCGACCAAGGCTCGCTGGAACGCATTTTTGCTGCCGGTTTCACCGAATTCGTGAAACTGAAAAGATTGCATGGCGTAGAAAGCGGGGCGGTGATGGATGGTACGCGCCGCGCCATGCGCGCCACCTATCAGCGCGAGATGGATCGGTTGGAATCGCATCTGGCGTTTCTCGCCTCGGTCGGTTCGGTCAGCCCGTATGTCGGGCTGTTCGGCACGGTGTGGGGCATCATGAACGCGTTCCGCGGCCTGGCGAATGTCGGGCAAGCGACGCTGGCGCACGTGGCTCCCGGTATTGCCGAAGCGCTGGTGGCGACCGCGATGGGCTTGTTTGCGGCGATTCCGGCGGTGGTTGCCTACAACCGTTATTCGCACGACATTGATCGCCTGTCCACGCGTTTTGAAAGCTTCACCGAAGAGTTTTCCAACGTGTTGCAGCGGCAGCCATGAACACCTCTGAAAACCTACTGCGCGGGCGGCTGGCTTCGTTGCTCGG
>CAZMWC010000356.1:0-2145 GCA_964569805.1 uncultured Gallionella sp. | reverse complement strand
TTGTCTCCGAACAGAGTATCTACGCCACATCAGCTTGAATCGTACCCCCGGTTTGCGCGCTCCCCATTACTCCGGTTCGGGGATAATCTCTTTCAATACCTGAAAAATCTCACGGTAGTTTTTAGGGGGCTTCCCCGCCTCCTTTTCCTTTTGCGCATTACGGATCAGCGCGCGTAGATGCTGCGCATCTGCCTGTGGGTGGTCGGCGAGCAACTCGGTCAGAGCATGTTCGCTTTCCAGCAAGCGGTCGCGCCAGCGCTCCAGCAAATGGTTGTAGGCGACATGCGTTTGCGACACGCCTTTCCATGCGTCCAATTTGGCGATGATCGGGGCGGTGTCCACCTCGCGCATCAGCTTGCCGATGTATTGCCGCTGACGGCGTTGCGCCCCGAATTTATTGATGTGATGCATCTCACGGATCGCGTCACGCAGATTTTCCGGGATGTCGAGCTGCGCGAGCTGATCCTTGCCCAGTTCGGTCAATTCGACACCGAGGTCGCGCAACTCGTGCATCTGCTTTTTTATTTTGGTTTTGCTGGGCGGCAGTTCCAGTTCTTCGTCATCTAGCTGGGGCTGGTTTTGTTGGTTCATGGCGTTCGGTGTGGCAATAAGATGCTGCTATGATACCGTCTTTCGCAATAAAACCATTCAAACCATGAATCTGACCACTTCCCTTCCCCCGCGTTTTTCCCATTCGGATGAAGCATTGCGCGGCATCGCGCAAGATATGCTGGCCTACGCCAAACAGCGCGGCGCAACAGCCTCCTCCGCCGAAGTCTCGGAGGGCTTCGGGCAATCAGTTACGGTGCGCCACGGTGAAGTGGAAACCATCGAATACAACCGCGACAAGGGTTTGGGTATTACCGTCTATGTCGGCCAACAGCGCGGCAATGCCAGCACCTCGGATTTTTCGCCGCAGGCGGTGCGCGATACGGTTGATGCCGCGCTATCCATCGCGCGCTACACCGCAAAAGATGATTGTTCGGGCTTGCCGGATGCCGATACGCTGGCGCGTGATTGCGCCGATTTGGATCTATATCACCCCTGGGATTTGCCGGTGAATGAGGCAATTGAACTGGCGCTGGAATGCGAACAATCCGCACTGGATACGGACCAGCGCATCAGCAATTCGGAAGGCGCGACGGTGAACGTGCACGAGGCGCAATTCGTGCACGCCAACAGCCTGGGTTTTATCGGCGGTTATCCCACCTCGCGCCATAGCGTCAGTTGCTCGGTGATCGCCGGGCAGGATGACGCGATGGAGCGCGATTACTGGTACAGCGTGGCGCGCGATGCCAGGGAAATCATCGAAGTAAGGCAGCTCGGACGCATCGCCGCCGAGCGCGCCGTGCGTCGCCTGAATGCACGACAACTCGACACCATGCAGTGCGCGGTATTGTTCGAGGCTCCGATTGCCTCCAGCCTGCTCGGGCACTTCGTCGGGGCAGTGAGCGGTGGCAGCCTGTACCGCAAATCCTCTTTTTTGCTCGATCAGATGGATAAGCCCGTTTTCGCGTCGCACATCAACCTTGAAGACATACCGGATATTCGCAAAGGGCTGGCCTCCAGCCCGTTCGATGGCGAGGGCGTAAAAGTGCAACACCGCAGCATCGTCGAGAATGGCGCGCTGCGCGGCTATTTTTTGAGCACCTATTCGGCGCGCAAGCTTGGCCTGCGCACCACCGGCAACGCGGGCGGCAACCACAATTTGATCCTGCGTTCCACAGAACAACATGATTTCGCGCAATTGCTGAAGAGCATGGGGCGCGGGTTGCTGGTTACCGAATTGCTGGGTAGCGGTGTCAACGCCGTTACTGGCGATTATTCGCGTGGTGCCGCAGGCTTTTGGGTGGAGCACGGCGAGATTCAATACCCGGTGCAGGAAATCACCATTGCGGGCAACCTCAAAGACATGTACCGCAACATCGTCGCGGTGGGCAACGATGTGCTGGTGCAAGGTTCGCGCCAGTGCGGTTCGATTCTGGTAGAAGGGATGACGGTGGCCGGACGGTAAACATTTGGCCGCCTCGCTCGTTTTGTGGGGCCCGATTTGTCGGGTGACAGGTAGGGGCGATTCAAACTGATGTGGTATCAATCGCACCAATCGGCAAGGGGATGCGTATCGGGTAGGGGCGATTCACGAAT
>CAZMWC010000355.1:0-2154 GCA_964569805.1 uncultured Gallionella sp. | reverse complement strand
AACGGATGCCGCAGCATTAATAAATTCCGTTTACACAAAATCCAAGACACCCTCGAAAATAACTTCGCCGATGTTCAAATTTAATGAGGAAGTGTCAACTTTTACGGCCACATCTGAATTATTTATTCGCGATTCTGTTCGCCCTATCTGCGGCGAAAGCTGAGTATTGCTACCTGTCGCTAATCCTGATTGGATTGATGGCACTACGGCAGAACCGGAGTTTGCATTTTTCCACACATGCAGTAGTTCCGCCGCACGCTGTTTGATATTTTCCAGCTGCTGCCTGTCGTTCTCCTCCCCTTTGTTACCATGCTCGATACCATTCTCGGGAAAGATACCTGTTCATCATCTCCCACTACAATGACCTTTTTAGCCATGTAGAACGGCATCAGCCCCAATACGCCTTCTTGGCTTGCCTCGTCCACAATAAGCACATCAAAACGGTCTCGCACCGGATGAAAGCTGCTTGTTACTTGGCTAAAAGGCATAATCCAAACTGGCACCGCACCACGCGCCTGCTCCATCTCGCGCCGTGCTTGCCGCATTAGCGCGGGAACAGCACGCCCCGTATCCAATCATGCACCCCTTCTCCCTCGGCAACCTCACGCGCAGCTCTTATAGGTTCAATTTCTTCCCCGTCCAATATCAAGGAGCGATACTCGCCATTGATCGCCATTGCCAAATCGGATCGAGCGGTACGCAGTTCGGTCAGAATCAAGCGACGCTTCCCGGCAAGATGATCAGATTGCTGTATGAAAAGCTGGCGATTTTCTCCCAAACGGACGGCCAATTCGCGCACCGCCATTTCACGCTCCTTGCAGCTTGTCATATCGCTGTCCAGAACGCTGACGCACAAGGAACGCAACGGTTCCGCAACATGCTCGCGCAACACCCGCAACGCTTTGGTCGTGTGGCTGGCCACCAGCACACTCTTGCCTTCGGCGAGCAAACTGCCAATCAAATTAGCAATAGTGTGGGTTTTTCCCGTGCCCGGTGGCCCCTGCACCAACACCCCATCCTGATGGGTAAGTCGCTTCAGAATCGCTATCTGTGCGGCATTCGCAGGCTTGGAAAGCAGAATGTCTTCATCTTCGTTAGCATAAGCGTTATCAGGCTCGCTATCAGACTCAAGAGGCTCGATCTCTGGTGCACATCCAACAATATTAAGCAGACTACTCGGCAATTCAGTTGCAGTAGGCAGATCAATCAGAATTTCCTCAATGAACTGGATTCGACCTGTCTGGCGTTTACGCAGAAATAATACTGGCGCACGACCAATACGGGGGAAGTTCTCCACAGACTCCGGCTCACCCTCAACTAACTCCCCATCCCTGAAAGATCCAATCAACCCTTTCAGCCAATCCGTAACGCCATCGTCGCCCAGCGGGTGAAGCTCACCTTGCCCAAGTTCTTCCTGCCAATGTTTTATTGGCAATCCGGCACATTCATCGTCTGAAAATAATGCAGAATTTAACTCTGGTGGCACTTCGATATTGCTCACTCGAAATTCACGATTCTGCGGATCGAAAGAAAGCTCAACACGCTGAAGCAATATGGGATGATGCAAGTCACCTAGTGGACGTTTCCAGTTAAAGATGCCTTCCCCCAAAATCAGCTCCCATGCTTCTCCTTCACGCTCAAGCTGACTATGTAGCGCAAAGAGTCTTTCCCATACTCTCAAGGCGGCTCTCGCGGGTTGTTCGCTGATCTTCCAAAGATTGCGCTTTGCTTTCCAGATCAGAAACTCGCCTTTCAATCCTGACTGCGATTCGAAACTGATCGAGATAGGCTCGTCACCGACGTAATCCACGCATTCAGCTTTATGACTAAGCATCGAGAATTTCCGCTGGCATGACTTCAGGCACACTTGGGCAAACTGGCACATTCAAGAAGGCACTCCGCTTCACGTATTGCAGGAGTTGGGCGGATGGTCATCGCCGGAGATGGTGCAGAAGTATGCGCACCTATCCAGTGAACATCTGGCGCAATGGGTGGATCGTCGGCCAGTAGTTTTGGTGGCGGATTTGCCGGAAAGTGGTACGTTTTTGACTACAGAAAAAGAAAAAGGGCTAAGCATTTCTGCCTAACCCCTTGTTTTATTGGTAGGCACGATTGGACTCGAACCAACGACCCCTTGGATGTCGACCAAGTGCT
>CAZMWC010000354.1:0-2186 GCA_964569805.1 uncultured Gallionella sp. | reverse complement strand
GTAGGTGCGAATTCATTCGCACAATCGGCGCGTTATGTGCGAATGAATTCGCACCTACATACATTTCAACTGCGGTTCCCGGGTTCATTGATCGACGACAGGCTGGCCGGGGAACACCGGTATGGCGGATGCAGTTCGCCCGTTGCGAAATTGCGCTTGCCCTTGCCCCTGAACGAAGGTTGCCGGAATCGCCGTGCGCTGGAAGATGTGCCCGTAAAGCTGTATGTCTCCGCTGACTCCGTCCAGCGGCAGCGCGGCATGAACTTTGTCGGCCAGCAGTAATTGGATAAGGCGGAATGCGTCTATGCCCAGCGCATAAAGCCGTTCATAGTCTATGGAAAGTTGCGGGTTGGCGCGCGGGTAAATCATCACGGCCGGATGATCGGGTTGCAGCAGCCAGGGCATATCGACGAAGCGGATGCCATCCAGATCATAGTTGGCCAGCGTGTCATGGTTGCCGGCAAAAATTTGCGAGGTGGCGTAGATCGGCAATTTATTCGGCAGGTAGGGGCGGATCAGGCGCGCCTTCTCGGCACCCACGGCGAAAAATACTGCCGTATCCGGCAGGTCGGCGATACCGGCGAATGCGGTGGTGTTGCCATTAAATTCGATTCCGCGCAACAGCACGCCGCCGGATGTGGCCCACTCATTTTCAAAAGCCCATTGCAGGCGATTGGACAGTTGGGTGCGTGTGGCAATAACGATGGCCTGGCGTGCGCCATGTTGCAGGGCCAGTTGCGCAGCTTGCCGCGCTTCCGCCTCCACCGCCATGCCGAAAAAATACATTTGATCGGCGGTATCACCTTCCGCGATATTCAGCGCCAGGGTAGGCACGGGAATATCTTCTTCTGCCGCCAGTGTGCTGACACCGCTGCGCGTCAGCGGGCCGACGATGGCACGCGCACCGTTGGCGATGGCCTGGCGATACAGCGCGACGATGTCTTTGTTTTCGTCGAAGCATCCGTACACGCGCACCGGCAGACTTTGCAGATCCTGCCCGGCTGCCGCCTGAAACCCTTGCTGCACCGCGTCGGCGGCAGAGCTGAAGATCGCCGATTTCAACGGCAGCAACAGCGCGATATGCGGCACGGGTCTTTCGTTGCCGGGCGCGATTGGCGCGGTGGCAGGCTGCACGTCGGTGGCGCAGGCAATACCGCTCACGTATAGTGCGAACAGAGCCGAAAGCCAAAGGAATACACGTTGCATAACGATCATCCGCAAAAACTGGAACCCGCATTATATGTAGTTGCCACCCCGATTGGGAATTTGCGCGACATCACGCTGCGCGCGCTGGATGTGCTGGCGGCGGCGGACGTGATCGCGGCGGAAGACACGCGCAATAGCGCGCATCTGTTGACGCATCACGGTATCAGCGCGAACCGGCTGATTGCCGTGCATCAGCACAATGAGCGCGGCGCGGCGGAAAAGATCGTTGCGCTGGTACAGTCCGGGCAGAGCGTCGCCTTCGTCAGCGACGCGGGCACGCCCGCCGTCAGCGATCCCGGCGCGCTGTTGGTGCAGGCGGTGCTCGTGGCGGGGTTGCGTGTCATACCCATACCGGGTGCGAGTGCGGTGGTTGCAGCGATGTCGGCGGCGGGCTTTGCAGCGCCACATTTTTTGTTTTATGGTTTTTTGCCTAATAAATCTGCCGCCCGTTGCAGTGCCCTGAAAACGCTGCTCGAACACCCCTACACCTTGATCTTTTACGAAGCGCCGCACCGTATCGTCGAATGTGTCGCCGATTTATGCACGGTTTTTGGCGGAGAGCGGCAGATCGTGCTGGCACGCGAGATCACCAAGCTGTTCGAAACCATCCATACCTGCCGTCTGGCCGATGCCGAAGCATGGCTGTTGTCCGACAGCAACCGGCAGCGCGGCGAATTCGTCGTGCTGGTTTCCGGCGCGGAACCGCAACCGGGCTTGTCCGCCGAAGCAAAGCACATACTCGAAACGTTGCTCGCCGAACTTCCGCTCAAACAGGCGGTGCAATTGGCCACGAAAATCAGCGGAGCCAGCCGCAACGAGCTGTATCAACTGGCGCTGCAAAACAGGGCATCAGACGACCGCGAGCCGCATTCAGATTAGCGCCTTCCGACATTTCCATGTCGGATAACGCTTTGCTCATCCGACCTACAACAGCAAGGCGTAGGGCGCAATAACGCTTTCCTGAACTTGCCGAAGGGCAA
>CAZMWC010000353.1:0-2192 GCA_964569805.1 uncultured Gallionella sp. | reverse complement strand
AGGACTATTACGGCAAGCAATTGCAGACATCGGACGACCTGAAGACCAGCGCCTGCTGCGATGCCAGCGCGCTGCCGGTCTGGTTGAAGCCGCTGCTGGCGCGGGTACACCCGGAAGTGCTGGCGCGCTATTACGGCTGCGGGCTGGTGTGTCCGCCGCTGCTCGAAGGTTGCCGCGTGCTCGATCTGGGCAGTGGTTCCGGGCGCGATGTGTATGCGCTGGCGCAACTGGTCGGCAAGAGCGGCGAAGTGGTCGGGATCGATATGACACCGGAGCAACTGGCGGTGGCGGAACAACATCGCGCCTGGCACGCCGAGCAGTTCGGTTATGCCAACGTGCGTTTCCTCGAAGGCTACATCGAGAAGCTGGATCAGCTCGATCTTGCGCCCGGCAGCTTCGACGTGATCGTATCGAACTGCGTGGTCAACCTGTCGCCGGACAAGGATGCCGTGCTGCGCGGGTTGCATCGCTTGCTGAAGAACGGCGGCGAGTTCTACTTCTCCGACGTGTATGCCGACCGCCGCGTGCCGGATGCCGTGCGCAACGACCCGGTGCTGTACGGCGAATGCTTGGGCGGCGCGCTGTACTGGAACGACTTCCTGCGGCTGGCGCAACGCCACGGTTTCGCCGATCCGCGTCTGTTGGAAGACCGTCCGCTGGAGATCACCGACCCCAAGCTCGCGCCGCGCGTGGGCAACCTGAAGTTCTATTCGGCGACCTACCGCCTGTTCAAGCTCGACAATCTGGAAAGTGCCTGCGAAGACTACGGCCAAGCCGTGATCTATCGCGGCAGCATCCCCGACCATCCGCACCGCATCGTGCTGGACAAGCATCACCACATCGAAACCGGGCGCGTGTTTCCGGTGTGCGGCAACACCTGGCGCATGCTGCACGAGACCCGCTTCGCGCCGCACTTCGAATTCATCGGCGATTTCGGCCGACACTACGGCCTGTTCGAGGGATGCGGCGCGGCCATCCCCTTTGATGACCGTGATACAAGCGGGGAAAGCTGCGCCTGCTGCTGATAAGACCCCTTTAATTTCCGTTGGAAAATATTGCGAACCTGGCCCTTTGGGTTTTCGTTTGGTGGAAGCCTCAAAACAAACCCGAACCTGCCCCCTTTGATTGGGGTGAAACTTATTCGCTAGCGGCTTCAGGCGCGAGTGGCGCAATGCTCCAATTCAATGGCGGAAGAACTCATGCCATTTCTTCTTGAAGAAATCTTGATGCTCGAAGACTGCTGCTTCTATTCTCGGTTGTTTCGTCCATCCTGCCGTGCTGCCTCAGGGCATTTTCGGCTTGCGCTGTTCCTGGCGCAGACGCGGTGTGAACAGCTCGTCCGCACTGTCGCCATCCACCGTATTGCCGTCCGAATCCACCAGCGGCTGCTCGAAATCGTTCCATCCGCGCACGCCGGTCTTTAATGAAACCACATTGCTGTAACCCATCTGCAACAGCGTGTCGGCTGCCAGCACCGAACGCTTGCCGGAGCGGCAGATCACCACGATCTCCTGTTCGCGCCCAGAAGCCAGCAGCGGCAGAGTCTCGTCGTAGTCCCATTCGCAGGATTGCTCCAGCACGCCGCGCGGCACGTTGATCGAGCCGGGGATATGCAGCAAGGCGAATTCTGCCGCTTCGCGCACATCGAGCAACACCGGCGCATCGCCCGCCGCCAGACACCTGCTCATCTCCCACGGCATGATTTCCTTCACGCGGGTAAGCGCATCGGCGACAAGTTCGTCATATCGTTTCATCTTGGATAACCCATTACTCAGCAGTCAGAAATTAAAACTACAAAAATGGAAGATGATGTGTGGGGGCCCGATTTATCGGGCGATGGCAACCTTCCTAATCGCCCGATAAATCGGGCTCCCACAACAGTGATCTGGCTTGGGTGATAATTTTGGTTCTTCGAATATGTGTCGCCTAACTAACTGACTGCTGTGTAACTGGCGTGAAAGACACCTGAATCGAATTGTTTGCGGAGTGTGAAAGGTACTGAATGTGAAAGGTACCAGAGTCGAATGGTTTGGAACAATAGGTTAGGGAAACTCTGATTAAATCCTCATTCGTCATTCCGGCGAAGGCCGGAATCCAGTGTTTTCAATGGACTGGACACCGGCCTTCGCCGGTGTGACGGACTTACTCATAAGTCAGAAATATAGGCTACAGAAGGATGCTTAAAAAACGAA
>CAZMWC010000352.1:0-2197 GCA_964569805.1 uncultured Gallionella sp. | reverse complement strand
TTTGACATAATATACATTATGCGAATATCTGGGCGGGCAAGCGGAATCATTCGCGGTTCGCGGTACGGCTAAAGCCATGATGACCCCAATGCCCTTTGACCTGTTCGGCGAGATACCCGTCACATGGGATGAGGTACACGCCTGGTGCGAAAAGGTGGCCGGAATGACCGGCTGGCGCCGCGATTGGTACATCCGGCACTGGAACGTTATCGAGAAGGTGCGCCGCGCCAAGGCCGATGGCTCATTTTATGAAACCATTGCGACGATTAATTCCCCTCACGCTGCCGCCATCTACCCACAAACAGTCAGCAACATATTTCGTGACCGTTTCTGATCCTGAAAACGATGATTGCGCGGCAAGTTCCTTTTGCACTTGCATACTCCACCAGAGCACCACGGCGCATCGAGGCAATATTAGATAACACGTGCAACAATATGATTGATAATGATTATTAATAGCAAAACGTAGAACTGTATTCTACTGTATTCTTACAACCCGCTAAGCACCTTGAGATGCGCCAGCGCGCTGCGCCCCAGCGCAGGCAGTTCATAGCCACCCTCCAGAGCCGATACGATGCGGCGTTGCGCATGTTTTTCGGCGACTGATTTCAGCTGCTCTGTCACCCACGCATAGTCCGCTTCGGTGAGCCGCAGCATCGCCATATCGTCGTCGCGGTGCGCATCGAATCCTGCCGAGATCAGCAGCAGTTCCGGCTGGAAGCGTTCCAGTGCCGGCAGCCAGTGCCGCGTGACCGCCTCACGGAATCCTTCCCCGCCGGTTCCGGCGGCGAGCGGCACGTTGATGATGTGGTCGTTGCCGCTGTCGGCGCCGCAGTATGGGTAAAACGGATGCTGAAAGGTGGAGCACAGCATCACGCGCGGCTCGTCGTGAAAGATGTTCTCCGTGCCGTTGCCGTGGTGCACGTCAAAGTCTGCAATCGCCACCCTGCTCAATCCGTGCGCGGCCAGCGCATGCGCCGCGCCAATCGCGACATTGTTGAAGATGCAGAAACCCATCGCCCTCCCCCGCTCTGCATGGTGACCGGGCGGACGGATGTTGCAGAAGGCATTCTCGGCCTTGCCTGCCATCACCAGATCCACGCCCAGCACCACCGCGCCCGCCGCGCGCAATGCGGCCGGATAGCTGAACGGGTTCATCGCGGTGTCGCCGTCGAGCTGCACCATGCCCTGCTTAGGCGCAGCCGCCGCAATGGCATCAACATAGCCCGCAGCATGCGCGCGCAACAACTGTTCGCGCGTCGCCTCCGGCGCGTCGTGGCGCTGCAAATAGTCCATCAATCCGGCAGCGATCAACTGGTCCTCGATAGCATGGATGCGCGCCGGAGATTCCGGATGATGCGCGCCCATGTCGTGCTTGAGGCAGAGCGGATGGCTGATATAGGCAGTTTGCATGGCGTCTCTTCCTAACGGTCTAATTCCAATTCGCATTAAAAGCAGCATCAACTGTGGGAGCGGCTTTAGCCGCGATGTACTTTGGCCTCGCGACTGAGGCCGCTCCCGCATCCGGCAAAATTATTGTCGCTATTAACGGAAATTGGAATATCGGTATGGCAAGGGTACGGTGCTATCATACCCAACAAATATTCAAACAGAGCCAAAAACCCCATGGGCAAGCATTACCTCAATACCCTGTTCGCACCCAAATCGGTCGCGGTGTTCGGCGCCAGCGACCGGCCCGATTCGGTCGGCCAGATCGTGTTCCGCAACATGCTGGAAAGCGGCTTCCAGGGCGCACTGTATCCGATCAACATGAAAAACCCCGAGGTGCAAGGCAAGCGCGCCTATGCCGGCATCGCCGACATCGGCAAACCGGTGGAACTGGCGGTGATCGCCACGCCGCCGCAGACCGTGCCGGGCATCATCGAAGAATGCGGCATCCATGGCGTCAAGGCGGCAGTCATCATTACCGCCGGTTTCGGCGAGGCTGGCGCAGAAGGCGTGGCGCTGGAAAAGGCACTGCTGGAAACTGCGCACCGCTACAACATTCGTCTGATCGGCCCGAATTGCCTCGGCATCATGCGCCCTTCCATCGGCCTCAACGCCACCTTCAACAAGGGCAGTTCGAACAGCGGCAACATCGCCTTCATCTCGCAGTCCGGCGCGCTGTGCACCGCAATCCTTGACTGGGCGCAGAGCAACGATGTCGGCTTCTCCAGTGTGGTGTCGATGGGCTCCT
>CAZMWC010000351.1:0-2217 GCA_964569805.1 uncultured Gallionella sp. | reverse complement strand
GGAATGCTCCGGTAGATGCGCCATTCGATAATCAGCGGGCCGAAGGCCGGATGGTTCATCAGCCAGTTGTAAAAACGACGCGATGAACGCGCATAGCAGGCGGTGGCCAGCAACAGGAATGGCGTGGTCGGCAGGATTGGCAGGAAAATGCCAATAATGCCGAGCAGCAGGAATAGGGTGCCCAGCACGCCAAAGGTAATCTGCACCCACAGAAACCGGTGCTTGCGCACTTCGTGGCTATAGTCTCGATGCTCTCTGGGTTCGGGTTTTGGCTTGGACTGGTTCAACCTAAAAAGCGCAGTTAGAAAATTTATAAATAAACATCATGGTATTACAGGTTTTTGTAGGTGCGAATTCATTCGCACAGAACACGCTGATTGTGCGAATGAATTCGCACCTACAATACACTCAACTGTGTTTTTTAGGTTCAATCCGCGCCTTCCAGCATCTCAAAAAAACGGCTGATTTCCTGGCGCGACATTTGCCGCGAAGTTTCAAATTGCGCATGGGCTTCGGGGTGTTGCGTATCCAGACGAATACCCCATAACGGGCGGGTAGCGGTGGGCAACATGGCATAACGCACGTCGCCGAGCAGCCCCGGGTCTTCCGGGTGCAACGCCAGATAGCCATCTGAGAAAAAATCGAAGCGCCGGACATCCCGGTACAGCACCGAAGCGGGTGAAAGTGCAGGCAGATCACGGGATGAATCAAAAGCGCGCACCATATTCCCCGGATAGACCCGCACAGATTCCCCCAAACCGATTCTCACCGCATCAACATGATAGTTGCCGCCGGAGCGATAAATCGAGCGCCAGAGCAACAGATTGCCCATGGTTGGTTTGACGGTCAGCCGCCCGGCTTCATGCCCGCGCTGCATGATGGTCGCGCGCATCACCTCTTCGGCGCGCTGGTGCTGAAACCAGCCGACGGACAGGTATGCGGCGGCCAGCAACAAACCGATGCGCGCCGGCAGCGTCTTGCGCCAGCGCAGGCCAACGAACATCGCAACACCAAGAATCAGGAAGAACAACGGATCAAAAATCGCGATAATGCTCCATGCGATACGTTCTCCGGCAAACGGCCACAGCAGGTGCGTGCCATAGCTGGTGCAGGCATCGAGAAAACCGCTGGTGGCGCAGCCCAGCAGGGCGTACAGATAGACGCGCCTGAAAGCAAGCGGGTGGCGAAACAGTTTGAGCGCCAGCCAGAGAATCAGAGAAGCCAGCAAAGCGCCGACGGGGATAAAAATCAGCGAATGGGTGAACTGGCGGTGGTATTCCAGAGTGAGCAGAGGGTCGGTCGTGGAGCGAATCAGCGCATCGGCATCCGCCAGCTGCGCGGCAAAGAACCCCACCACCGTGGCGGTGCGTATTTCATTTTTCCGGCCGCACGCTTGGGCAAGTGTTCCGCCCAGCAGCCCATGAGTCAGGATGTCCATTAAATAAAAGTAAAGTATTATGATAATAACTTAACTAATTGATAGTTAAGTTATTATTCATGGTGGATTTGCGACACAGCCACTTCTGTTCGCGCTGTCGGCAATTCTACCCCAGAGCACTCCAGATTTTATACATATTGTGCTGATTCATCGAACAATAGACCGTTTGGCATATTGACCCGGGCCGCAAACTAACCGACTATTCCACATCAAGCAGGACATGTAGGGGCAATTCACGAATTGCCCGTATCAAATGCACGAATTGCTCGGGCGATTCGTGAATCGCCCCTACCAACCCGCTGCATTTTTTCTGCGCCTCCATGTGAGGAAATCTTGTCACGTTTTGACATTATTTAAATGATAACCAACTAAAAACACAGCCGTTTTTTCGAAAATAATAAAACATAAAGAAAGCCTCAATAATCATGACAAGATTTCTACGCTGGCGATTCATTGTGTTACCACTTGGCGCGGTCTGTGGGAACGTTTTTGCGGAGCATTATGTGACCGAGCAGGATTATCTTCAGGATTTTCCCATCGTGTTGAGCGCTTCGCGTTTGTCGCAACCGATTTCCGAAACCCCCAACGCCATGACGGTGATCAATCGCGACATGATTGTGGCTTCCGGTTTTCGCAACATCGCCGACCTGTTCAAACTGGTGCCGGGAATGTATGTCGGCTATGAGGACGGTCATACGCCCATCGTGTCCTACCGCGGCACGACCGATGCCTTTGCGCGCAGAATGCAAGTGCTGGTCGATGGGCGTTCGGTATATTTG
>CAZMWC010000350.1:0-2245 GCA_964569805.1 uncultured Gallionella sp. | reverse complement strand
CCTTTTCTGGTAAGTGGATAGTGGTGAGTTGTAAGTAGTGAGTAGTGAGTGGTAAGTGGTGTCATGTTGTGCTCAATTTTTTGTGCAAACCGGTCAGTAATTTTCCTGTGCTATTAGCCAATTCAAAAGCGGGGTGGCCTTCCGCAGCGAAACCAAGCATCACCGCCAGTTGTAATTGTGTTTCCAGTTCAGCCAACGAGCCTCGTGATATTCCAACGAAGTTCAAAAACTCCTTCACACCATTCCGTCCAGCTCCTTCGGCAATATTGCTGGGTATCGACACTGCAGCCCGTCTCATCTGTTGCGCTAAACCATAGCGCTCCTCCGATGGAAAATCTGCCGTCATTTGATACACCGCTTTTACCAGTTGCATGGCAAACCTCCATGCTTCCAGTTGTTCGTGAGGCTTCCCCACTTTCTACTCCCTATATCTGGTGAGTAGGAAGTGGAGCGGCACTTTGTGCCTCAGTGGTGAGTGGTAAGTAGTGAGTGGAACGGCACTTCGTGCCTCAGTGGTGAGTGGTGAGCCCTACCACTCACCACTCACCACTCCCCGACCCCTCGCTACGCTCTCCCCACTCACCACTCACCACTCCCTACTCACCACTTACCAGAATTTCAGTAAGCATACGTACCACGCCAGTTTGCCACATTGGCAGGTTCAAGTCGAAAGTCTGACGCAATTTCGCAGTGTTGAGGCGCGAGTTGAGCGGGCGCGGCGCGGGCAGCGGGAAGCCGCTGGTCGGGACGGAGCTGATTGCATCGGGCGCGACTTTGAGCGGAATGCCGGCACGTTGTGCATGGTCGAGCACAACACCGGCGTAGCCATGCCACGAGGTCTCGCCGGCGGCGGCCAGATGATACAAGCCTGATACTTCCTCGCGTTGTCGGGCGGCACGAATCGCGTGTGCGGTAATATCGGCCAGCAAGTCGGCACCGGTGGGTGCACCGATCTGGTCGTTGACGACAATGAGGCTGTCGCGCTCCTGCGCAAGACGCAGCATGGTCTTGGCGAAGTTGTTGCCGCGCGTGCCATACACCCAGCTGGTACGAAAGATGAGATGTTTGCAGCCGGATTGCCAGATGAGTTGTTCGCCTTCCAGCTTGGTCGCGCCATACACGCTGAGCGGCGCGGTGACATCAGTTTCCAGCCAGTATTGCTCGCCGCTGCCGTCGAACACGTAGTCGGTGGAGTAATGCACCAGCCAGGCATCGCCGTGCAACGCTTCCTGCGCCAATACACCGGGTGCAATCGCATTGATGGTGCGCGCCCGCGCCGACTCGCTCTCGGCCTTGTCCACGGCGGTGTAGGCGGCCGCGTTGACGATGACATCCGGACGATGACGGCGAACGCAGTCACGCAATCCTTCGGGTTCCCCGAAATCGGCATCCTCCGACCCGAGCGCGACCAGTTCGCCCAGCGGCGCAAGGCTGCGCTGCAACTCCCAGCCGACCTGGCCGTCCTTGCCGAAGAGCAGTATCTTCATTTGCTTTGCTCCTGTTGCAGGTGCCGAAGCGCCGGTACCAAGCAACCATGAAAAATTGGATTATTAGTACAAAATTTCATTGTCTTGTGGGAACGCCGATGTCCTCGTCGGCATGAGGTTCACAAAAAACTTGCCGACGAGGGCGTCGGCGCTCCCGTTTCCGTTCATGTGCGTCCCGCGTAATTCTGCTCGATCCACTGGCGATATTCGCCGGACTGAACGTGGCTCACCCAGTCCTGATTGTCCAGATACCACTGCACGGTCTTGCGGATGCCGGTCTCGAACGTTTCGGTGGGATGCCAGCCCAGCTCGCGCTCAATCTTGCGCGCGTCGATGGCATAGCGGCGGTCATGGCCGGGACGGTCTTGAACATAGGTGATGAGAGAGCGGTAGGTGGTGAGTGGTGAGTGGTGAGTGGTGAGTGGTGAGTGGTGAGTGGTGGTGGTGGTGGTGGTGGAGGCGGCAGATGCCCCACTTGCTACTTCCAACTTACCACTCACCGGTTTCAAGGGGCGCAGCTCGTCCAGAAGATCACAAATGGTATGGACGATGTCAATATTGGTCTTCTCGTTCCAACCGCCGATGTTGTAAACCTCGCCCAGACGACCCTTTTCCAGCACGCAGCGGATCGCGGCGCAATGATCCTTCACATACAGCCAGTCGCGTATCTGCTGCCCGTCGCCATAGACCGGCAACGGCTTGCCCGCGAGCGCATTGACGATCATCAGCGGGATGAGCTTTTCCGGGAAGTGGTACGG
>CAZMWC010000349.1:0-2248 GCA_964569805.1 uncultured Gallionella sp. | reverse complement strand
CCGCGAGCGCATTGACGATCATCAGCGGGATGAGCTTTTCCGGGAAGTGGTACGGCCCATAGTTGTTCGAGCAATTGGTAGTCAGCACCGGCAGGCCGTAAGTATGATGGTAGGCGCGCACCAGATGGTCGCTCGCCGCCTTGCTGGCGGAATACGGGCTGTTAGGCTCGTAGCGGCGCGTCTCGCTGAATGCCGGCTCGTCTTTGGCGAGCGAGCCGTACACCTCGTCAGTGGAAACATGCAGGAAGCGAAAGCCGCTTTTTTCTGCATCCGCCAACCCCGACCAATAGGCGCGCACTGCCTCCAGCAGATGAAACGTGCCAACGATGTTGGTCTGGATGAAATCTTCAGGTCCGTGGATGGAGCGATCCACGTGGCTTTCTGCCGCGAAGTTGACCACGGCGCGCGGGCGATGCCGCGCCAGCAATTCCCCCGCCAGCGCGGTGTCACCGATGTCGCCCTGTACGAAGATATAGCGCGGATCATCTTTGAGCGCAGCGAGATTCTCCAAATTGCCGGCATAGGTCAGTTTGTCCAGACTGACAATGCTCTCGTCGTTTTGTGCGAGCCAGTCCAGCACAAAATTCGAGCCGATGAAACCTGCTGATCCTGTGACCAAAATCATATGAAAGCTTTCTGTGCAACGAGCTGGGATTATCCAGCAAGGTAGGATGAGTTGGGCGCAGCGATACCCATCATTCTGTCGAATCATCCGGCGATGGGTATCGCTGCGCCCAACTCATCCTACGCGAGCTGGATTTCCGCCCTCGTGAGTATGACGGAATTAATATTCTTAAAGATGCCTTTAAGTTCATGGCAAATTCTACCACTATCGCAACGAAGTCTGGATTTGCAGAGGTGCCCTGGTGCGATTCAAACTGATGTGGCATCAATCGCGCCAATCGGCAAGGGGATGCGTATTGGGTAGGGGCAATTCAGTTTGAATCGCACCAGGGCACCCTGTGATGAACGTTGTAGCAAGCCGCCAGCAGCACGGCAATGGTGAAACTATAAAAAGCGGCCGCCATGGTCAGGTTCAATATTTCCACCGTCAAACCAAACACAAAGAATCCGCTCACGAAAACAATACCGAGGATGCCAGCGCGTTTGGCTTGTGGCACCGCAAACTTCGTTGCTTGCCAGAACAATCTGAATGGCACGAAATAGACGGCGAGTATGGCGACCAAGCCGAACACGCCCATCCCGGCGGCTTTGGACAAGATGTCGTTGTGTACTTCGCCTTGTCCTAGATAAGCGGCTTCCGGTGTAATTTTACCGGCTTCCATCATCGGCTTCATCTCCAACGCATACCCTTCAGGGCCAACGCCAAAGATTGGATGACGCGAGAACACATCCACTGCCGCCATGTACAACTGCCAGCGAGCCCCGGTAGAGCTGTCGCGATTACCTTGTTTGAATGTCACGACTTCATTAATTAGGCTACTCGCACGCTGATGAACACTGTCAACACGCTGATGGAAAGTAGCGCTGACGGAATACGCAATCGTGGTGGCCAGTATTGCTGTAATTAAGCCGGCCACGACCATTTTCAATGAAATCCTAACCACCTTGAAGTAGAAAAAAATAGCGATAAATACCGGGATAGCCAGCCAACCGCCACGCGAACCGGAGGCCAATGAAGCCGCCAGCCCGGCGATGAACCCCAGTACTTTCAGAATACGCAGCGGCGACCTGTCGCGCCCGAACCAATCGATGCTGAACAATGACAGCATGCCCAAAATCAATTCGAAATCACCGAAGTGAATCTGATCCAACGTACCTATCCCCGATCTACCCCCCGAGTCCTTTGCCAGCAAAAATCCTGTAATGGCCGCCACGGGGAAGGCGAATTGCAACAGGGTGAAAACGTTCGGGCGGAGGCGCTGCAATAACAGGAACACCGGAACCGCCAACCAGTAGCGAGACGCGGCATCATGGGGATGCGCGGCATAGTGTTGATGGTAGCTTTGGCTGATAAAGATAGCGGCAGACATGGCAAGCATGGCCGCTGAATAAATCGTCCATTCACGCCGCCACACCACCGGGCTCATGCCGGCCGGACGTACCACCCACGCCACAAAAGCGAGCAGCAGCATAAACAGGAGCGCCCCGTTCATACCGCCTTTAACGGCAAGCATCAGGGTTGGATAGGCCAGCAACAGCAAGGCTGCGGCTTTCTCGACAAAGAATAAATAGCGTGATCGAGCAATACTCAACATGCGGCTTCTCCGTTGATCGTGTTGTAGGC
>CAZMWC010000348.1:0-2253 GCA_964569805.1 uncultured Gallionella sp. | reverse complement strand
ATTAATTTATAGAGGTTCCCTTGATTGAATCGCTGCTACAAGCCCGCCTGCATGACCCCTTTGGGTTTCTTGGCCTGCATCGTAAAGAAACGGAATGGGTTATCAGGGTATTCGAGCCTTACGCCACTACCGTAGAACTGCTGGATGGCATCATGGCTGCAACGTTCAAGCGCGTTCACCCTGCCGGTGTATTCGAATGGCGCGGCGAAGATGAACCCGCCCGCCCCTACCGCTTGCGCGTGCACTATGGCAACGCGGCGCGCGAAATTTTCGACCCCTACCAGTTCCCGCCGCATATCTCGCCACAAGACCTGTACCTGTTCAGCGAAGGCAAATTGCGCCAGGGCTACCGGATGCTCGGCTCGCACCCCGTTGAAATCAACGGGGTGCAGGGCGTGCGTTTTGCCGTCTGGGCGCCGAATGCCGAGCGCGTCAGCGTGGTGGGCGAATTCAACCAATGGGATGGTCGCCTGCACCCGATGCGTTCGCACGGCTCCAGCGGCGTATGGGAGCTGTTCATCCCGGAAATTCAACAACACGCGCTGTATCGCTATGAAATCCGCAACCGCAACAGCGGCCACCTGCTGACCAAAACCGACCCCTATGCGCGGGGTTATGAACTGCGCCCCGGCACGGCGGCGCTCGCCGCACCAGCCCATGAGCATCGCTGGCAAGATGCTGCCTGGATGAAACAGCGCGGCGAATGGGACTGGTTGCACGGCGCAATCAATATCTATGAAGTTCACGCGGGTTCATGGAAACGCCATCCCGATGGCCGCTTCTACAGCTACCGCGAACTGGCGGCGGATCTGGTGCCCTACGTCAAAGGGATGGGTTATACGCACATCGAGCTCATGCCGGTCTCCGAGCATCCACTGGATGAATCCTGGGGCTATCAGGCCACCGGCTATTTCGCGCCGACCAGCCGTTTTGGCTCGCCCGATGAGTTGCGCCATTTCATCGACACCTGCCACCAGGCGGGCATCGGCGTGATTCTCGATTGGGTGCCGGCGCACTTCCCGCAGGACAGCTGGGCGCTGGCGCGTTTTGACGGCACGGCGCTGTATGAGCACGAAGACCCGCGCCTCGGCTTTCATCAGGATTGGGGCACGCATATCTTCAACTATGGCCGCAATGAAGTAAAAAGTTTTTTGATGTCCAGCGCGCACTTCTGGCTGGCTGAATTTCACTTCGACGGTTTGCGGGTAGATGCTGTCGCCTCGATGCTTTATCTGGACTATTCGCGCAAGGCAGGCGAATGGATACCAAACAAATATGGTGGCCGTGAGAACCTTGAAGCGGTGAATTTCCTGCGCGAAATGAACATCATGGTGCATGATGAATTCCCGGGCGCTTTGACGTTCGCCGAAGAATCCACCGCGTGGCCGGGCGTGTCGCGCCCTACTTATCTGGGCGGGCTAGGCTTTTCGATCAAATGGAACATGGGCTGGATGAACGATACGCTGGGCTATTTCCACAACGACCCGGTGCACCGCCGCTACCACCACGACCAGCTTACCTTCGGCCAACTGTACGCCTACACCGAAAATTTCATCCTGCCGTTTTCGCATGATGAAGTGGTGCATGGCAAAGGCTCGCTGCTATCCAAAATGCCCGGCGATGCCTGGCAAAAATTTGCCAATCTGCGTTTGCTGCTGACTTACCAGATGACCAGCCCGGGCAAGAAGCTCAACTTCATGGGCAACGAAATCGCCCAGGGGCGCGAGTGGCAATCGAAATGGGAACTGGAATGGTGGCAACTCGGCGAAGGATACCACCGTGGCATGCAAAATCTGACGCATGACCTCAACCGGCTGTATCGCAAGCTGCCCGCGCTGCATGAGCTGGATTTTCAATCCGAAGGCTTTAACTGGATAGATTGCAACGACGCGGAACATTCCGTACTGTCCTACCAGCGGCGCGCGCGCGACGGGTCAAGCGTCGTTGTCGCGCTGAACCTGACTCCCGTGCCGCGCAAGCGCTACCGGATCGGCTTGCCGGTACAGGCGGTATATCGCGAAGCATTGAACAGCGACTCGCAGTATTACGCCGGCAGCAACATTGGCAATGCCGGGCAAATACAAGCAGAGCCGATTCCCTGGATGGGAATGCCCTACTCTGCCGAAATTGCGTTGCCGCCGCTGGCCGGCGTGATTCTTGTGCCGGAGGTTAATTCGTAGGGGCAATTCACGAATTGCCCTAACGGGCATGGCGAGTATGCCACTCCTGATTATGAAACTCGCCATGCCCGTT
>CAZMWC010000347.1:0-2278 GCA_964569805.1 uncultured Gallionella sp. | reverse complement strand
GGTCAGCACGGCAATTTTTTCGCCCTTGTCGCGCATCGCTTGCAATGTAATCAATGTGGTTCTCATCAGCTTCCCCGGCTAAAAAATTCGCGCGGCCCGCGCATCTCACCGATGCGCCGCAACAACAGGTCGAAATCCTCGTCATCATCGGCGAAGTTCAGGTGCTCGCTGTTCACCATCAGCACCGGAGCCGCGTCGTAATGATAGAAGAAATCGCTGTAGCTTTGTGACAGGCGCAGCAGATATTCCCCCGAAATGGTTTGCTCATAAGGCTTGGCGCGGCGGCATACACGTTGCGCCAATATTTCCGGGGCCGCCTGCAAGTAAATCACCAGATCCGGATCCGGTGCCTGAAATTGCAGGTTGCGATAGATCTGCTGATACAGCGCAAACTCCTCGTCGCTCAAGTTGAGCCGCGCAAACAGCACATCTTTGTCAAACAGGTAATCCGCCACGATGCTGGTGCGGAACATGTCCATCTGCGCCAGGTCACGCACCTCGTTGCTGCGCTGGAACAGGAAAAACAGCTGCGTCGCCAATGCATGGCGCGCAGGATCTTCGTAAAACCTGGCGAGAAAAGGATTCTCATCCGGGTTTTCCAGCAGTTCCGTCGCACCGAGACGCTGCGCGAGACGGCGCGCCAGGCTAGTTTTGCCCACGCCGATTGGCCCTTCCACTACTACGTAACGATACCGGTCAAACCGCATTGGTGAGTTTCTCCAGCGTCTGGTCATGACATCCGCACAACGCCTGCTCCGTGCTGCCGACACCGGGAATTACGCAATCTGGCGCGATCTCCAGCAGCGGTTGCAACACGAAAGCGCGCATGTGCATCTGCGGATGCGGGATAGTCAGGCCATGCTCGTGCAATTGCAGATTGTCATACAGCAACACGTCCAGATCCAGCGTGCGCGGCGCGTTGCGAAAAGTGCGCTCGCGGCCGTGCCGATGCTCGATCTGTAACAGTGCTTGCAGCAAAGCTTGCGGTGCCAGAGTTGTTTCTATCTTTGCCACCGCATTGACGAAATCCGGTTGCTCCGCAAAACCCAGCGGCGCGCTGCGGTACAGCGAAGACTGCGCAATCAGGCAGGTATCCGGCAGCTTGCCGAGCTCGGCAAAGGCGCATTGCAGTTGCCTGTGCGGCTTGTCCAGATTGCTGCCTAGCCCGATGAAGGCGATGTGACGCGTCACACCGCCGGCTCACTTGCCGATGGCTCATTCGTCGCACCGCCATCCGCACCATTGGCTGCGGTTTTCTTGCGCGGCTTGCGACGGCGGCGTTTCTTGTCACCCGCACCTTCCGGCTGCAACATCTCTGCGCGACGCTCTGCGCTGGCATCCTGAAACTCGTCCCACCACAACCCGAGCTGCTCATCCGCCTCACCGCTGGCGCAGCGTAGCAGCAAAAAATCAAATGCGGCGCGGAAGCGCGGCTGTTCCAGCAGGCGGAACGGGCGTTGTCCGGCGCGTTGTTCAAAACGTTGCTGCAACAGCCAGATTTCCTTCATCACCGCATCGTGGCGATGCGGGATGGCAAGCTGTTTTTTCTGTTTCGCCAGCACCTCATCCATCGCCTCGTGCATCGCGCCGACCGGGCGCTCGCCCTGTTGCACGCGCAGATTCCACGCCGCCAGCACCTCATGCCATAACAGTGCGGCAAACAGGAAAGCGGGTGAGACAGTCTTGTTCTGGCTGAGGCGCTCATCGGTGTTACGCAGCGCCAGCATGATAAATTTCTCACCCATCGGCTGCTCCAGGATCACATCCAACAGCGGCAGCAAACCATGATGCAGATCCATTTTGCGCAATTGCTGTATGCACTCGACCGAATGGCCGGATAACAGCATCTTCAACACCTCATCAAGCAAACGCGCCTCCGGCACGTTGTCGAGCAAGTCTTTCATCTCCGCAATCGGCGCGGCAGTTGCCGTATCCAGCTTGATACCAAGCTTGGCGGACAATCTCACCGCGCGCAACATACGCACCGGGTCTTCGCGATAGCGCACTAACGGATCGCCGATGATGCGCAACAGGTGCGCGCGGGTGTCGGCACAACCATGATGATAATCGTGAATTTCCTGTGTGGCAGGATCATAGAACAACGCGTTGGCGGTGAAATCGCGCCGCGCCGCATCCTGTTCCATATCACCGAACTGGTTATCGCGCAGCAAACGGCCATGTTCGTCGGTCTCGGCATCTTCGGCTTCGATCAGGCTGCGGAAAGTGGAAACCTCGACCACTTCCTCGCCGAACATCACATGCACCAGCCGGAAACGCC
>CAZMWC010000346.1:0-2279 GCA_964569805.1 uncultured Gallionella sp. | reverse complement strand
ATCGCCGCCTCCGCGATGGGTATCAACACGCGCAACCTCAAGCTGTTGGCGTTTGCAATGGGCGCGATGTTCGGCGGCGTGTCCGGCGCATTGTTTGCGGGTTTTCAGGGATTCGTCAGCCCGGAAAGTTTCAGCTTGATGGAATCCATCATGGTGTTGTGCATGGTGGTGCTGGGCGGCATGGGTAACATCGCCGGCGTAATTCTCGGCGGCGTTTTGCTGGCGCTGTTGCCGGAAGTGTTGCGCCACGGTGTCGTGCCGTTGCAACAAGCGCTGTTCGGCAAGATGGTCATTGACCCGGAAAGTTTGCGCATGTTGCTGTTCGGCGGCGCGTTGATTGTGATGATGCTGTATCGCCCGGCCGGATTGCTGCCGTCGCGGGTGCGTCGCCGTGAGCTTGGTAGTGATGAAGCGGCAGAATCAACCTATTGAATGCCATATTTATTCAATGTGTTGCGCCGCCTTTGTAGGTGCGAATTCATTCGCACATAACCTCTTGTTCGGGCGAATGAATTCGCCCCTACATACCCTTCAACTACGTTTTTTTAGGATCAATATGCTGGAGAGGGTATGACGCAAACCGAGGCAGCAACCTTGTTGCAACTTTCCTCCATCAGCAAACAGTTCGGCGGGTTGAGCGCGTTGAGCGATGTGTCGCTGCATATTCGGCGTGGTGAAATCTACGGCTTGATCGGCCCGAATGGCGCGGGTAAGACCACGCTGTTCAATATCATTACCGGGCTGTATCAGCCAAGCATCGGCGAGTTTCAATTTGATGGCAACCGCTATCAGGCGTGCAAGCCGCATGTATTGGCGCAAGCCGGTATTGCGCGCACCTTCCAGAACATCCGCCTGTTCACCAACCTCGGTGCGCTGGAGAATGTGATGATCGGCCGCCATCTGCGTACGAAGGCGGGCGTGTTTGGCGCTTTGCTGCGCAATCGCAGCACGCGTAACGAAGAACGTGCCATCACCGAACGTGCCCGGGAATTGCTCGATTATGTGGGTATAACAAAACCACATCAAACGCTGGCCAAGCATCTTTCCTATGGCGAACAACGCCGCTTGGAAATCGCCCGCGCACTGGCGACGGATCCGCTGCTGCTGGCACTGGACGAGCCTGCCGCCGGTATGAATGCCACCGAGACAGAAAGCCTAAAAATGCTGTTGCAGACCATACGCACCGATGGCATTACCGTGTTGCTGATCGAGCACGACGTGAAGCTCATCATGGGGCTGTGCGATCGCGTGGCGGTGCTGGATTACGGCAAGAAAATCGCCGAAGATGTACCGGACGCAGTGCGCCGGAATCCCGCCGTGGTCGCCGCTTATCTGGGAGGTGGCGATGCATAAAGCCACTCCACCATCCATGCTCGAAGTATGTGACCTGCAAGTTGCTTATGGTGGCATTTGCGCGGTGAAATCTATTTCGTTGCAGATTGCGCCGGGCGAATTGGTCGCGCTGATCGGCAGCAATGGCGCGGGCAAAACCACTACGTTGAAAACACTGGCGGGCCTGCTGCATCCGGTTAGCGGGCAAATCCGATATGACGGCAAAAGCCTGCACAACGTTGCGGTGCACCAGCGTGTCTCGATGGGTATGGCGCTGGTTCCGGAAGGTCGGGGTGTTTTTGCGCGCCTCACAGTGGAAGAAAATCTGCAAATGGGTGCGTACAGCCGCAGCAACGAGCATGAGATCGCGGCAGACCTGGCACGTATGTATGAGTTGTTTCCGCGTCTCGCCGAACGCAGTAATCAGCTCGCCGGAACACTCTCCGGCGGTGAGCAGCAAATGGTTGCGATGGCGCGCGCGCTGATGAGCAGACCGCGCCTGCTGATGTTGGACGAGCCCAGCATGGGGCTCGCGCCGCTGATGGTGCAAAAAATATTTGAAACCATTTGCGACATCGCATCGCTCGGTATGAGCATCCTGCTGGTCGAGCAAAATGCCAGACTCGCCTTGCAAGTTGCCCGGCGCGGCTATGTGATGGAAAGCGGCACCATTACACTGTCCGGCGCGTCAGAAGAATTGCTCGACAGTGAAGCCGTGCAACGTGCGTATTTGGGCGGATAGCGCATTGACAGCGGGCGTAGGGCGCAATAATGCTCTCCTGAACTTGCCGAAGGGCAACGGGCATTGCGCCGAATGGGTGTCTCATTGGTGCAATGCGCTGCGCTTATTGCACCCTACGCGGGCTAAAATTTCTCTCGCGCCTTGTCTCGCCTAGGATTTTGAATTTATAGAGGTGCCCTGAAACTGCTTGTACGGCTGTAAGATG
>CAZMWC010000345.1:0-2280 GCA_964569805.1 uncultured Gallionella sp. | reverse complement strand
CTCTTTCTCACGGGCTCATGCGATTGCACAATGGCGGTGTGCCGAAGGTTTCGCAAAACACCCGGTACAGATCCCGCTCCGCCCAGCGCCATCCTTCGCTGACCAGACGAAATCGCACACGCGCGGTACCGTCTGAGAGGTGGTTATAAAGCAACACGTTATCGCTGCTGCCGCGCAGGTGATCTCCCAAGCGCTTGCGCAAATCCCCAGTAGAGCCGATATATACTACACTGTGCGGCCCCGGCGACACACTTTTTTCAAGCCATTCCTCTTTTGCTTCGCTCATGGGCGAAGCAAAAGCCGCCCGGATTTCGTACACCCCCGGCTGGGCCGGAACCGCAGTCCGCAATGCTTGCGGGGTCAATGGTACCAGTGTGGAGAACCCTTCGGTCGCCGCCAGATAATTCATGCGCTGGCTGCGACTCCGGTAATCGGGAATCGCCAAATCGCGTCGGATGTTGGCCACCGTGCGCCGCAACAAGCGAATGCCGTATTCGCGCTTGAGGATGGCAGCAATGGCCTCGTCCGTCAGTGGTTCACACAATACTCCTTCGAGCATCCATGCCTTCTCATTTTTTATCACATGGTCCACGAAATGACAATGAACCTGCCTCGGCTTCGGGAACAGGCTGCCCAACGGTACCACTTCGCTGCTCGGCAGCGCGATGGACAATACGCGCACCAACCGGGATATCCGACCCGGGTCCGCCACCACGGAAAGACCCGACTCTGACCGCAGCCGGGCGGAAATTTCCGCCTGGGTCAGGGGCAGGAGCGTCAAGGCCTGCCCGGAACGCAGATATGCCGCCTGCGATGCCAGCACTGCCTGCATTAGTGCGTGGGTGAGCCGGTTCCGGGTGTTGATGAGGCGCAACCTGCGCAATACGCCCGCCAGTTCTGCCGGAAAGTCAGGGCGTGACATCATGAGGCTCACACCCTCCTCATCGAATCGGTATTCCCGCGCGTAGCTGTCGCGGTGGTAGAGGAATGCCAGGTTCCTGTTTGCCCTGGTGCCGGGATACAAGTTTTTCATATCGCGAATCTCCCCCATAACCGGGGAAGATCGGGTTTGAGGGGCATCTGGCGCATCATACGCCACCTGTGTGCCTTCCAATTGACCTGCGGTTACCCAAGGACGCAGGGTGGAAAACCCGGTGGAAGATTCCACCTGAGTCACAAGACGGTCGAAAGCTCGTAGCGGTAATTCCAGAAAGCGGGCGAGTACGATTTTACCGAGCAGGCCGGCATCAATTTTATTGTTGTGGTGCTGCAATCGCGCCCGTGGATAAGTGTTGTGGATTCACAACGAAATGCAACAAATTAAGTTACGCGGAGGGTTTTAAGGCCAGACGTGATGTTACCTCAGTATAGTCTGATTGTTGAAATTGCATTGAAGCAGATGTGACTTGAGGCGCTGAAATGCACCCTAAAAATGCGCATTTCAAAAACCATTGCTGCTACCTCGCGCCCAGAATCGACCTCATGTCGATTCACTCCCATCTTGTTGCCATGCTGCTTATCAGCCTGATGCCTAGCGCATACGCTGACGAGATTGGTGTCGTCGGGCCGACCTACGAGATCGCCGAGCCTGACCTGCTGAAAGTCATCCAGTCGCGCCTCAGTCGGATGGAGAAAAGCGGTGAGCTTGCCAGGAAGCAAGGTGAATACCGCGATCGCGTCGTCGGTGCAGTCGAGAAGCCAAAACCAGTTCCAGGTCTTAAGGCGACAACTGCAAAACGCACTTATTTCATCGACCCAACATGGACGCTGGATCGGGACATCCGCGGTGCCGATGGGGCGCTCCCGTTTGCTCGTGGACTGAAGGTAAATCCACTCGATCACATATCTCTTCGCGAAAAGCTCGTCTTCTTTGATGGCAGGGATCGACGGCAGGTCTCCTTCGCCAAACAGATGTTGCGGAATCAGGATCAAGCGGTAAAACCGATTTTGGTTGCCGGTGAACCCTTGAATCACATGCGCGACTGGAAGCGCCAGGTTTTCTACGATCAGGGCGGAACGCTGGTTCGCCGTATGGGAATTCGTCAAGTGCCAGCCGTCGTGAATCAGGACGGGAAGAGGTTAAGGGTCGATGAAGTCCTTCCGTGAATTCGCGCTCCTCCTCATGCTCGCCATCGCCGCTGGTGGGGCATCAACGCCAGCCTCTGCAACCGCGACCTGTACTGGCCGGTTTGCAAACCCGATCACGGATATCTGTTGGAGTTGCATGCTCCCGATTAGGTTTGGCGGCCTTGACCTGGTATCCATGGGGCAGGAAGACAC
>CAZMWC010000344.1:0-2285 GCA_964569805.1 uncultured Gallionella sp. | reverse complement strand
ATCCGCCAACGCTGCGGCACCCGACTGGCGAGGGTGCCCATGACCTTCCGCCTCGCCATGGGATGCATCGGCCTGACACTGAGTCTTGGCGCCGCGGCCGGCGAGCTCGGCGACCTGCTGCACGGCGTGTTGCAACATCCCCAGGTGCGCGCGGCGGCCAGCGAGACCGGCGCTGCGCGGGCGCAGGAGCAGGCCGCCGCCGGCCGCTATTACGGCGCCGCCAGCCTATCGGCGGGCTGGCACCGCTACGAGGACAAACGGGTGGTGGGCGTGTATACGCCCGGCACCCCCGGGGCGCCCCTGATCAGCGAGGAGATCGGCCAGGTCGGCCTGAGCTATGCCCTGCCGGTGGATCTGTTTGGCGTGATCGCCGCCAACCGGGAGCGTGCGCAAAAGGACGTGGCCGTAGCCGAGCTGCTCACGCGCCAGCAGACCCTGCTCAAGCTGCACCAGGCGAGCAGCGCTTACTTGACCTTGCAGTCATTGCTGCGGCAGCGCGACGCGCTGGCTGCGACCAGCCAGCGGGTGGTTGCCACCTACCGGCGCGTGCGCGAGGAGGTTACCCGGGGAAGGGCGGCGGGTGTCGACGCACGTTACGCCGAGAGCGAACTGGCGCGCCTGGAGGCGGATCAGGCCGTGTTGGAGGGCGCCCTCGTACAGGCCCAGAACGACCTGGCCGAGGCGAGCGGCGTCGAGAATTTCCTGCCCGCTTCGGCGGACATTACGGTGCCGGTGTGGGAAAACAGTGGAGATTCCATTTTGCCGGCGCAAATCGCCCTAGTCCGCAGGGAAAGCGCCCACGCCCAGGCCGAGGAGGCCCGCCGGGCACTGCTTCCGTCTCTGAGCCTGAATACCAGTCTGTTCCGTAACTTCGGCGCCGGCGACAGCCGCGATACCTGGGCGGCGGGGATGATGATCAGCATGCCGCTCGGCGCCACCGCCTACCGGAAGGCCGACGCCCAGCAGCTCACCGCCCGGGCTCGCGCCGAGCAGGCCGAGGCGGCCCGGCGCGACGGTGAGCGACAGCTCGCCAGCCTGCGCGCCGCCTACGACGCCGCGCTCGCGGATGCCTCGGCCATGGAACGGGAGGTCGCCTACCGCGGGCAGGTGGTCCAGGTGCAGCAGGAGATGGCGCGTCTCGGCAGCCAGACCCTGGAGAACCTGTTCCGCCACGAGCGCGACCTGCTCGACGCCCGCTACCGCCTGGCCCAGGCCCGCGCGCGTGCCGCCGTCGCCTGGTCGTCGACGCAGGTGCTGTTGGGTACGCCGACCGAAAACTACATCGCCCGCTGGGAAGACCAATGAAGACCAAAGCTCTCGCCCTCGTGATCGTCCTTGCCCTGGTCGCCGCTGGCGCCTTCCTCGTGGACAACCGGCGCCAGCACAACGCCCACGGGGCCGCGCCGGGACTGCTACCCGTCGTGGTCGAGACCCGTCTTCTGGCCAACGGCCACACCCGGCTGACCCTGCCCGTGGTGGCCGACGTGCAGGCCGTGCGCGAGAGCGTGGTGGCGAGCCGCCTGTCGGCCTACGTGGTGGCATTGCCCCTGTTCGAGGGCGACCGTTTCCAGCAGGGCGAGGTGCTGGCGCGACTGGACATGGTGCCGTCCGGGCAGCTTGCGCAGGGCGGATCCCTGCGGGCGGATATGTCCGCCGCCGAGGCCACCCTCAAGAGCGAGCAGGAGCGGCTTTCGCGCACCCAGGCGTTGTACCGCATCGAAGGGGTCTCGCTGGAACAGGTTCAGGCCGCCGAAGCCGCCTTCGCCGCGGCCCGCGCGCGCCGCGCCGTGGCTAGCGAAAACCTGCAGGCCGCAACGGTGCGGGCACCCTTCTCCGGCGTGGTGAGCCAGCGGCTGGCCCAGCCGGGCGAGCTGGCGACCCCCGGCAAGCCGCTGCTCAAGATCACCGACACCGGCGCCGGCAGCCGCCTGCTGGTGAGCGTGCCGGAGACCCTGCAACCGGCGGGCGTGCTGTACAAGGATCAGCTCCTGCCGCTCACGCCGTGGCCGGAGGGCGGTGCGCAGGGCCTGCGCCGTTACGAGGCGCGCAGCCTGGACCCCGACCTGTGGCCGGGGACGCGTACCGATGTCCGCCTGGTGGTGCTGCGCTCGCCCGAGGCGGTGCTGTTGCCGCACCAGTGCCTGCTGGATGACGACGGCCACGAGGCCACCGCGCTGGCCCTGCGGGAGGGGGGCGCCGTGCCGGCCCCCATGCCCGCGGTGGACCGGACGCATCAAGGCGCGGCCCATGCGGCACAGCCCCCCGCGCACGAAGGTGGCGCAGCG
>CAZMWC010000343.1:0-2288 GCA_964569805.1 uncultured Gallionella sp. | reverse complement strand
GCCCTAAAAATGCCCTAAAAATGGAGGGGAAATGCCGGGTGGTGGAAATATCAAATCAGGTGCGCCGAAACCCAGTAAACATACCGGGTGAATTGTCACCATATTTGAGCTGAAAATTTGCTCAATAAATGTGTGGAGTTGAGCTCAACGGGCTAAAAGTATCTATACCTTTTGGCCTATGTATTTTTTGCCTACCGGCTTTAGCGAAGGGTTTGGTTCGGCATATTCACAGCTCGCAATCTGGTTTCTATCGTGAAACTCAAGGGTTATCATGCAGGCGACCTTGCTGTGGCTGCTGCGCGTTGGAAATGTGTGTTTACACGTTCCGCAGTGAAATACATCCCCTGACTTTTTAGCTGATCTTCTGTTAGCCATCATGACATTTTCAATAGGTCGTCGTTGCGTATCTGATGTTTCGATGGTAAATGACTGGGTTAAAAATATCTATACCTTTCGGCCTATATATTTTTCCCCTCGTTGGCGAAATGGTTTATTTTGCCCGCGCCACACCAGATGCATGATTTTGTAGGCTCGGGGTTCATGCCTATCCCTTTTGGGCGAGGCGATAAACCGGAAAAACCTGCCAACATCACCACAAATCTGCGCCAAGCCGAACTGCTATAATTCGCGCCAATTTCCCTCCCATTCCCCCATGAACATCCTTTACGAAGAAGACGGCAGCTTCAAGGTCGGCAGCATCATGACCGACAACACCACCTCGCTCCAGGTCGAGAGCGCCTCCGGCAAGCGCAGCAAGGTCAAGGCGGCCAATGTAATGCTGCGTTTCGAGCAGCCCGGTTTGACGGAGTTCCTGCCACAGGCCGAGGCGCTGGCCGAATCCATCGAAGTGGATTTCCTGTGGGAATGCTGCCCGCCGGACGAGTTTGGCTCGGAGCAGATCGCCGCCGAGTATTTCGGCCATGCGCCAAGTCCGCTGGAAGCCGCCGCCGCCTTGCTCCGCCTGCATGGCGCGCCGATCTATTTCCACAAGAAGGGCAAGGGACGCTATCGCGCCGCGCCGCCCGATGTGCTCAAGGCCGCGCTGGCGGGCGCGGAGAAAAAACGTCAGTTGCTGGCGTTGCAGGCGCGCTATGCCGAACAGATGGAACGCTTCGAATTGCCGCCTGAATTCGCCGACAAGCTGCAATATCTACTCTACAAGCCGGATCGCAACACCATCGAAGTCAAGGCGCTGGAGATGGCCTGCGCCGCCACGCACCTGTCCGCCGCGCACCTGTTGCATCGCTGTGGCGCGATTCCTTCGACGCACGATTACCATTTGCAGAAGTTCCTGCTTGAACATTTCCCGCAAGGCACGGATTTCCCGCCAGTCGAATTGAGCGCATGGGAGGAATTGCCGCTTGCCGCTGCGACCGCCTTCAGCATCGACGACGCGACCACCACCGAAATCGACGATGCGTTCTCGGTGGAAAGACTGCCCAACGGCAACTGGCGCATCGGCGTGCACATCGCCGCGCCCGCATTGGGTATGCCGCGCGATTCGGCGGGCGACAAAATTGCCGCATCGCGGCTGTCCACGGTGTACATGCCCGGACAGAAAATCACCATGCTGCCGGACAGCGTGGTGCAAGCCTTCACGCTGTGCGCGGATCGCGTCTGCCCGGCGCTGTCGATGTATAACGAGGTGGACGCAGAGACACTGGCGATACTGGGGCACGAGAGCCGCGTCGAGCGCATCCACATCACCGCGAACCTTCGGCACGACACGCTTGAACTGCTGTTCAATGAAGAGACGCTGGCGGCGGGCAAGCTTGATTATCTCTATGCGAACGAACTGACGCTGTTGTGGAATCTGGTGCAAAAACTGGAAGCGGCGCGCGGTAAACCTTCCGACAACAGCACGCAGCAGCTGGATTACAACTTCCATATCGAGTCCGAAGAGCTTTTGGCCGGGCACCCAAACGGCCCCGCCAGCGAAAATTGCAGGGTCAGCATCACCAACCGCCGGCGCGGGTCGCCGATCGACAAGGTGGTGTCCGAGCTGATGATTCTGGTGAACAGCGAATGGGGCAAACATCTGGCCGAGCACGGCTTCGTCGGCATCTACCGCACCCAGCAGAACGGCAAGGTGAAGATGAGCACCGTGGCCGCGCCGCATCAGGGTCTGGGGGTGGCGCAATACATGTGGTCGAGCTCGCCGCTGCGCCGCTACGTGGATCTGGTGAACCAGCGCCAGATCATCGCGATGCTGCGCGATGAAGAACCCGCCTATCCGAAAAACGATACCGCGCTGTACGCCACGATGCGCGACTTCGATACCATGTACA
>CAZMWC010000342.1:0-2294 GCA_964569805.1 uncultured Gallionella sp. | reverse complement strand
CTCTCCGGGTTCGCGTCCGGTTAATATTGGCAACACCATTCATGGGAGCGCCGACGTCCTCGTCGGCATACATCACACCAAGCCGACGAGGACGTCGGCGCTCCCATTGTTTGGTTCCGGCTCGTCGTCCGGTTTAGGGCTTGACGCAATGCCGTCTGCGCCACTAGAATTCCCGACCGTTTAATTCAGGTAATGACATTATGAAGACAGAAATCCAGCAACGCATCCATGAACAAGTCACCGGCCATCCGGTGGTGCTGTATATGAAAGGCAGCCCAAAGTTTCCGCAGTGCGGTTTTTCCGGTAATGCGATACGCATTCTGAACGCGCTGGGTGTAAAAGAACTATTTACCGTGGATGTGCTGCAAGACCCGGAAATTCGCCAGAATCTCAAGGATTACGCCAACTGGCCAACTATCCCGCAGCTTTACATCAAGGGCGAATTCGTCGGTGGCTCAGACATCATGACCGAGATGTATCAGAGCGGTGAGTTGAAGCAGCTACTGGGTGACTAGGCCGAATTATCTAGGTATTTCGGCATATATGAATTTTATGGGAGGTCGAATATAGTTCGCTCCGAGTGTTGTGACTCGTGGTCGGCAACGACTCGTTTTTTCATACTCTCCTCCTTTTGGGCGATCTGTTGGTCGCCCATTTTTTTGCCCAGCACCATCACGTGATTCTATTTCCCAATCAACAATGATGCGGTTCGCAAGGCCTTTAGTCCTGAGAGTAGCCGAAGGGTCACCACATCCTACGAAACCGGAAACGCGAATGGCAGCAAAGGTGCGTTTGCCGGCCGCCATGAACCACCACCGGGTAGTGTAATAACAAAATCACAAGGCATCTTGGGGACAAAAAAATAAGCCACTGGGTTCAGTGGCTTATTTTTTATTGTGGTGCCGGGGGGGGGACTCGAACCCCCACGCCTTGCGGCACCGGATTTTGAGTCCGGCACGTCTACCAGTTCCATCACCCCGGCAAAAGGGACGCGAATTATCCATGAAACGATACGTCTCATCAACTACAATCGCGGCCTCGCAATAAAGCGCTGCACCGTTGTTCATGCGTACTGAAGAATTTGATTTTTCCCTGCCGGAGCAGTTGATCGCCCAACATCCGCCCACACAGCGCGGCGCGAGCCGTTTGTTGCACACCTTCGATGGTACGCTGGAAGATTGCCGTTTTGCCGATCTGCTGCAACTCACCCAACCGAATGATGTGCTGGTGCTGAACGATACGCGTGTCATCAAGGCACGATTATTTGGCAACAAACAAAGCGGCGGCAGCGTCGAAGTGTTGGTGGAGCGTGTACTGAACGATCATGAGGTGTTGGCGCAGGTGCGCGCCAGCAAATCACCCAAGGCGGGCAGCAAGCTGTTGCTGGCCGATGCGCTGACGGTCGAGGTGCTGGGGCGCGAGGGCGAGTTCTTTCATTTGCGTTTTGGCGGCGATGAGCCGGTGCTGTCCTTGCTCGAACACTATGGCAAATTGCCTTTGCCGCCCTATATTACCCACGCCGCAGATGCCGGAGACGAGCAACGCTACCAGACCGTGTTCGCGCGCGCATCCGGCGCAGTGGCTGCTCCTACGGCGGGGCTGCATTTCGACGATGCCATGCTGCAAGCCTTGCGCGACAAGGGCATAAAGCTCGCCTATGTCACGCTGCATGTCGGCGCGGGGACGTTTCAGCCGGTGCGCACCGAGCATATCCGCGAGCACACCATGCACAGCGAACGCTATGAAATTCCGCAAGCTACGGTGGATGCGATAGCGCAAGCACGAATGGCAGGTGGCAGGGTAATCGCGGTAGGAACCACCAGCCTGCGTGCGCTGGAGAGTGCTACGCAGGATGGTGAATTGCAGGCAGGCACAGGAGAAACGCGCATTTTTATCACGCCTGGTTATCGCTTCAAATTGGTGGATGTGCTGCTGACCAATTTTCATCTGCCAAAATCCACGCTGCTGATGCTGGTGTGCGCGTTCGGCGGAATGGAACAAATGCTGGCGGCGTACCGCCACGCGGTGAACAACAAATATCGCTTCTTCAGCTATGGCGATGCGATGCTGATCGAAAAATGTAGGGCGGGTTCCACCCGCCGTCAAATAATAATGTCGGGCAAAGCCCGACCTACGACTGATTAACTCAATGCCCAATTACCTCCGCACCCGCATACCCGGAGGCAGCTACTTCTTCACGCTGGTGGCGCATAATCGCCGCCCGTTGCTGACTAACGGACATGGCGAGTATGCCACTCCTGATTATGAAACTCGCCATGCCCGTTTCCCCCTCC
>CAZMWC010000341.1:0-2295 GCA_964569805.1 uncultured Gallionella sp. | reverse complement strand
CCGGCTTCGACATCATCTTTTTCTGGGTGGCGCGCATGGTGATGATGACCAAACACATCACCGGCAAGATCCCGTTCGAGGACGTGTATGTGCACGGCCTGATCCGCGACGCGGAAGGACAGAAGATGTCCAAGTCCAAAGGCAACGTGCTCGATCCGATCGACCTGATCGACGGCATCGCCCTCGAAGAACTGCTGCAGAAACGCACCACCGGCCTGATGAACCCGAAGGATGCCGAGAAGATCGAGAAGCGCACGCGTAAGGAATTCCCCAACGGCATCCCCGCCTTCGGCACCGACGCGTTGCGCTTCACTTTTGCTTCGCTCGCTTCGCCCGGCCGCGACATCAAGTTCGACATGCAGCGCTGCGAAGGCTACCGCAACTTCTGCAACAAGCTGTGGAACGCCACGCGCTTCGTGCTGATGAATTGCGAGGGCAAGGACTGCGGCCTGGCAGAACACGGCAAAGACAACTGCCACAGCGGCTATCTCGATTTCTCGCCGGCCGACCGCTGGATCGTCAGCCGGTTGCAGCGCGTCGAGGACGAAGTGGCGAAGCATTATGCCGACTACCGCTTCGACCTGCTGGCCAAGGCGATCTACGAATTCGTCTGGGACGAATATTGCGACTGGTACGTGGAGTTGGCGAAGGTGCAGCTCACAGCCCCCCACCCCAACCCTCCCCCGGAGGGAGAGGGGGCAAACGATGCCACTCTTGCGCGTGGCGGATCATCAATCCTTGCCCAACAGCGCGCCACGCGGCGCACGCTGGTGCGCGTGCTGGAAACTGTGCTGCGCCTCGCGCATCCGCTGATTCCATTCATCACCGAAGAATTGTGGCAAAAGGTAGCGCCGGTCGCCGGCCGCATCCCCTCACTTGATAAGGGGAGGGCGGAAGGAGGGGTTTCCATCATGTTACAAGCCTATCCGCGCGCCGATCTGGCGCGTTGCGACGAAAAATCAGAAGCGTGGGTAGCAACGCTGAAATCCATGGTCAATGCCTGCCGCAGCCTGCGCGGTGAGATGAACCTGTCGCCTGCCGCCCGCGTGCCGCTGATTGCGGTTGGCGATGTTGTCACACTGAATGCGTTTGCTCCCTATATCAGCAGCCTCGCCAAGTTGAGCGGCGTACAAGTCGTCGCCGAATTGCCGGGCGACGATGCCGCAGTCGCCATCGTCGGCAACTTCAAGTTGATGCTGAAAGTGGAGATCGATGTCGTGGCCGAGCGCGAGCGGCTGGATAAGGAGGTCGCGCGCCTGACCAACGAAATCGCCAAAGCGCACGCCAAGTTGGGCAACGAGAGTTTCGTTGCGCGCGCCCCGGCGGCAGTGGTTGAGCAGGAAAAAAAGCGCCTGGAAGATTTCAGCGCGACGGTAACGCAGCTGCAGGCGCAGCGCAAGAAACTGGGCTAGCCGCCTGTAGGGGCGGATTTATCCGCCCACGGGCGAATGAATTCGCCCCTACATTGGCTTCTATTAACGGCGGCGAATCAGGAACTCGAATTCGCCGCCCTGTTCGCTCGAGGACACCAGCTCGTTGCCGGTCTGGCGACAGAACACCTCAAAATCCTTGGGCGCTTCCTTGTCGGTTGCCATCACTTTGAGCATCTGCCCGCTGCTCATCTGCGCCAGTGATTTTTTGGCGCGCAAAATGGGTAGTGGGCACGCCAGCTGCCGCACATCCAGTTCGATATCGAAGCCCATCATGCCGCCACCCAAAAACTGGCGTGTACCCGCATGGCAATATGCTTAAAACTGTGGTGATTGCAGGTAGCTGACACTGTCTATTCCCTTTCTATTGGAGTCTGATCCGCCAACAAGCGGGATATTCTCGTGTTGGCCACCGATAAACGTTTTGCCAGCATACGCAGAAACGCATCACTGAACTGGAAACGGCAACCGGTCGTGGCATGTATCAGCATATCGGGATTAACCTCGATCAACACCACGCCGCTTTTGGCGATCACGTCGGTGCTGCGTTTGAATTCGCGTTCGGAGAGGTGCGCCATTTCACCAAAACAATCGCCTTGATGCAACAGGCTCAACAACCTGCCTTGTTTGAGCACGCGCACCGTACCATGCGCCAGTATGAAAAAGGAACGCCCGCTCTCGCCATCGCGCAGAATATATTCCGATTCTGAAACCTTGTGCCATTCACTGATGCGCAGCACTTCCCAAAGCTCCACATCGCTGAAATTCTTGAAGAACGCCAGACCGCGCAGCGTGTCGAATTTTTCGGTATCAAAAATCTCGTTTTGGGTCGGTGCGACATAGTTGCCAAAGAACCCGACCAGCG
>CAZMWC010000340.1:0-2305 GCA_964569805.1 uncultured Gallionella sp. | reverse complement strand
AGAGGGTCTATCTCGATTACGCCAGGCAATTTCTCGCACCCGGGCAGATCGACGACGTGGACTTGAGCAAGATACCGGGCGTGAACTTGAATTCGCAGTAACCGGTTGTCTGGTAGATGGGTAGGGTGCGTAGATACGGCCTGACCACTCTACAAGTACCCGGTTTCTTTCTGGTGCCGCAATGACAGGACAGTCACGAGATCGCCTTCATAACGATACAGAGCGACATAGCCGCTGTCGCCAAAATCGATCAGCAACTCACGATACTCGATGTCCATTTCTTCGGCTGGCCTGCCGATCTGCGGATATTGCCCTAGTAACTGAATGGCCTTGGTGATGGCAACAGCAGCCCGCTTCGCCGCTGCCGGATTCTTGGGGCGTAAGAATTCGCGCAATCGCTCCAAGTCATCCAGCGCGGCAAGCGCAAATTTTACTTGTGGCATATGGGCGCGGCCTTCTCATTTTCTTCGCCCCATGTATCAATCCATGCAACAACTTCATCGCCGGTTACATGCAAACCGGTTTCCTGATACTCGTTCCAGGCATTGATGGCGTCCTGCCGGAACGCTTCGCGTTTTTCCTCGCGTTCAACGTACTGGCTAATAGCCTCACGCATCATCCAGTGCGAGGTTCGGTGACGCGCTTCAGCAAGACGCTTTACGCGATCCCGAGTGTCTTGGTCGATCTTGATCGCTATAGGGCGAGTGGCTACGGTAGTCATAATACTTTCCAATTTAGTATAGGAAGGTATCACCTTATCATAAACTACTTCTTCGTGGCTACTCTTTTGCCTTCACTTTCCAGATAGTGCCGAAATTTGTCAGTATGATGACGAAATCAGGATGCCAACCGGCTGGTTCCGTCAGTCTCATGCGATGCACGGAGATGATGCGACAATAAAAAAGTGCGGCGCAGCCCCGACAAACCGTCAGTCCTCAGTCCTCAGTCCTCAGTCCTTAGCCATCCGATTTCTGGCACGGCTATTGCTTTGTTACTAGTGACACACATCGTGTGTGTTGACCAGCGACTTGTTGGCAGCCTATAACCAGCCACTTGGTTGTTGTTCTTTGACAACCTAGTGTAATGGCTAGGGGTTTCATCAGTCGAATGGCCATACAGAGTTTTTACAAAAGGAGCTTTACATGAAGAACGTACAAAAAGGTTTTACCCTGATCGAACTGATGATCGTGGTTGCGATTATCGGTATTCTGGCCGCAGTGGCGATCCCGGCTTACAGCGACTACACCAAGAAAGCCAAGGCGACTGAACTGGTTCAAGGTACGTCCGCACTTAAATCGGCGGTAGAGGTTTGTGTTCAAGACATCAATACACTCACCGGTTGTACGGCTGGATCGTATGGTATCCCGGCTGACCTGCCAGCGGGTGGCACATGCGATGGTCTAAATGAGACCGCAGTTGTTACTGGCACCAAGATCATCGGCTGCAAGAAAGTTGTTGATGGCATAATCACTGTTGCAGCTACTCAAGCTGCTCTTCCCGGCAAGGCTGACCCCACCAAGGGTCTGGTTTACAGACTGACCCCAACTGTAGGTTCTGCCGGTATGAGCTGGACTTCTGATGGTTCATGTGTGACAGACGCTCTGTGTAAGTAAGTTAGGTTAAGTTAAACACAAAAGCCGGGTCTCCCGGCTTTTGTGCTTTGTGGGAGTGCCTGTTGTGAGGGATATCATGCAATTGCAGCGTACCGGGTTATTGCTGGCCATTTTGTTATGTGCCATCTCGTTGTTGTATGGGCAATTCCTGTGGAATCCCATCGTGTTCGACGACCTGCCATTTTTCATGCTGGATAAGCCTGGCAATCAGCCTGTTGACGATTACCGATTTTCTCCGTTCGAATTGCGCTCACTGCCTTACGCTACCTTGGCATGGGGCAAGGCCGCTTTCGGGCTGGATATGCTGCATTTCCGTATCGAGAACCTGCTGCTGCATGCGGTAGTGGTCATCACCTTGTTTTTCTTTTTACAACGGCTGTTCGACGCTGTATATGGCGTGCGCGCCAGTTCGTTATTAAGTTCCCGTGTGCTGGCTTTTTGCGCAACGCTGTTGTTCGCTTTGCATCCGGTGGCGGTGTATGCGGCGGGTTATCTGGTGCAGCGCACCATCGTCATGGCCACGCTGTTCGGCCTGCTGGCGATGCTGGCCTGGCTGTATGGCAGCGTCCGGCAAAAGCCGCTGTGGTTGTGGGCGAGCGTGCCGTTCTATTATTTGGCGGTATTTTCCAAGGAACATGCCATCATGTTGCCGGCGGTGCTGCTGGCGCTGACCGTGCTGCTGCATGACGACT
>CAZMWC010000339.1:0-2311 GCA_964569805.1 uncultured Gallionella sp. | reverse complement strand
TATAGATTTACCCGTTCATGGTTCGACAAGCTCACCACGAACGGATTAAATCAGCGCTTCCCTAGGGAAACGGCACTTGCAGCTTTTTCACGCGTTCCACATCCACGCGCAAAGTATCGTTCTCCAGATGGAGATAGCTGTGCTGTGTCATTACATAGAGGGTGTTGAGTATTTGCCGTGTGGGTGCTAGCCTGTGTACCTTATTGTGTACAGGAGAGTGTCATGGAATTTGTGACTACTAAAGAATTGCGAGCCGAATCTGGCAAAGTTTGGGAAAAACTGGAAGCTGGCAAAGATATTGTGATTACGCGAAACGGCAAGCCATTTGCGCTGATGGTGCATTCCAAACCGGAGTCGCTGGAAGTCATGCTCAGAGCCATTCGCGCAGAACGCTTCGCCGATACCTTGCGCAAAATTCAGCAGCGCTCCATCGAGCAGGGGCTGGACACCATGACGATGGACGAAATCAATGCCGAAATTGCATTGATGCGCAAGGAACAAAGGGAACGTGATGCGGGCAGTTATTGATACCAATGTGCTGGTATCCGCCATGCTAACCCCTGCGGGCACTTCGGCCCAATTGGTCGAGGCCATCCGCACAGGCAAATTGCAGCCGGTCTTGAGCCATGAAATATTCATGGAATATGTGCGAGTATTGAACCGGCCAAGATTTGGTTTTGACAATAGCGAAGTTGCCAGCTTGCTTGAAGATATGACTTCTCTGGCGCTTTTTGTACGCCCTCCATTTAAGGTTGCCGGCATCTTGCCAGACCCCGATGACGAACGTTTTATTGCCGCAGCACTCCACGCGGTTTGCCATGTCATCACCGGCAACGCAAAAGACTTTCCCGCCTCGACCGGCGTAAAAACCCTCTCCCCCGCCGAGGCGCTTGCCCTGCTGTAAGCCGCGAAGTCTTTCATCCTTCAGCCTCGAATAAACTCGCAGCCATCTCGCGCTGCTTTGCTGTTTCCGCCATCGACTGCGGCTCGCACTGGCGCGGGCAATATGCGTGCGGACACCACTCTTATCCACCACGACAAACGCGCCATCCAGCACATCCAGTTGGCATTTTTTGATGATGGCGATGGGCTTGAGCGGAGGCAGGAGATCTGCCATACACAGGGCAATCAGTCCGGCAGATCGAACAGGGTAATGTCGCCCATGGGGTAGTGCTTGCGGTTGCTCGTCCATAAAGGGCAACGGTTCTGCTTTGCGCTGGCGGCCAACAGATAGTCTTCGAGGGATATGCCTTGGTGTGCCTTGCGGTAGCGGTGAGCATAGTGTCCGGCCTGCTGCCCGGTTTCGCTGTCTATGTTGATGCGCTTGCAGATGCCGAACAAGGTTTCAATTTCCTTGTGCTCGCGCTGAAAGGCTCCAGCATAGATTTCTGCCACGACAATAGGCGATAGCAGAAAAACAGTTTGCGCTTCCAGCAACTCGATAAAACGAGCCACGGTTTGCGGCTGCTTTTTTAGCAAGTGGATGACGATGTCGGTATCCAACACCAAGCGGTCAGGCATCATTTTTTGGCTTGAATCAGTCGGCTGGTGTTGCGCAGCTTGCGCACGTAGGCTTCCGGTTCAGTATTGGCAAAGCTTTCCAGCGGCTTGAGCCGCTCGAAAAACACCTTGGCATCGGCGACGGGATCTTGCTGGATGTCTTTTTCCAGAGAACGGCGTATGAGTTCTGAAACGCTCACACCGACATTACGCGACCGCGCCTTGAGCCGTTCGTATAGGTCATTCTGGAGATAAATCTGGGTGCGGTGCATGGTTTACATTCCTTGCGTGATGTATATATTTGTACATTATAGTGAAAGGGGCGTCACCTGTCACCGCAACAGTGAATCAGAATCGGCATAGGCCAATGCTCCCAGGGCAATTGTCCAACAGCCTGTTGGACAATTGCCGCATCCGGCCACGCCTCGGCAAAGGCGCGCATGTACATCAGGTTGGCACGAGAAAAGCCCCGCATCTCCGGAAAAGAAGTGCGCAGATCATGCACCAGCCGCTCAACCACCTTCGCGCCCCATCCCTGCTGCGGTTGTCGCCGGATTGTTGCAGTGATGTTGGGCGTGACGCACAGCGCCAGGCATATGTAAGATGGTATCGGGCGCTACAGGAGGCAATATGTCACAAGATTGGGAAGTAGGGGTTTCAATCCTCGCCCGCGCCGAGGCGCGGGCGCTGCTAAGGAAGCGCAGATTTAATCCGTTCGTGGTGAGCTTGTCGAACCATGATCGGATTAAATCCATAACAATCAATTGATTCCACCAGCCCTTCGACAAGCTCAGGGCGAACGGGTGATTTA
>CAZMWC010000338.1:0-2313 GCA_964569805.1 uncultured Gallionella sp. | reverse complement strand
TCGCCGAATGAAGATGTCGCCTTGACCCAGCGGGTATTTTCCAGCCCATCAATGTTGTAAACGCCGCTACCGCCGATAATACCCAGCATGTTTTCTCCTAATTTCATCTTGATTTCAACCAAAACCGGGCGATTCGTGAATCGTCCCTACGTCGAACCGCCCACCTGAAACACCGGGTGATTCGTGAATCGCCCAATCAAACCACCACCGGCACGCGCGCGGTCAGCGCGCACATCAATTCATAGCTGATGGTTCCCGCCGCACGTGCCACCTCTTCGATCGGCATTCCCTCGCCCCACAGCGTCACGGCACTGCCAACACCGGCCTGCGGCAACGTGCTTAAATCCACGCACAGCATGTCCATCGAAACGCGCCCCAAGGTTTGTGTACGCTGCCCATCCACCAGCAGCGGTGTGCCGTTCGGCGCGCACCCGCCAGGGGTAGGTCGGTGAGTACCCGTAACCTCCTCCACCCTTCCGCTCTGACGCGGATAGCCGTCGGCATAGCCGCAGGCGACGATGCCGATGCGCATGGTGCGGTCGGCGCAGAACAGCGCGCCGTAGCCGATCTCATCGCCAGCACGCAATTCCCGTACCGCGATGATGCGGCTCTCCAGCGTCATGGCCGGTTTTAACCCAAGTTGCTGCGCGCTGGGCTGTTCTCCATTACGCTGTTCTCCATTACTTGGGGCAAACGGCGATGCGCCATACAGCATGATGCCGGGACGCACCCAATCGCCGTGAGTTTCCGGATAGCGCAACAGCGCGGCGGAATTCGCCATCGAGCGCGCCACGCGGTACGGCGCGGCAATATCGTTGAACAAAGCAAGCGGCGCAGACACCCCGCGCGCCTCGTCGGCATTGGCAAAATGAGTCATCAGGGTAATGTCGCGCACCGCACGGTGGCAAAGCAACAGTTCCATCGCGTGCGCCACTTCGCCCGGCGCAAAACCCAAACGGTTCATGCCGGTATTGACCTTGAGCCAAATATCCAGTTTTTTGCGTTTCGGATAAGCCTCCAACAAGGCAATCTGCCACGCGCTGTGGATCACGCAGACCAGATCATATTCGGCGACCAATACCAGCTCTTCCGCGCTAAAAACCCCTTCCAGCAACAAAATCGTTTGTCGAAAACCGGCTTCGCGCAGGCGCACCGCATCGCGGATATCCAGCAAAGCGAAACCGTCGGCGGCAGACAACGCCTCCGCCACCCGCAGCAACCCGTGGCCATAGCCCTCCGCTTTGATCACCGCCATGATGCGTGCGGACGGCGCGGCGCGGTTTGCCACGCGGAGATTATTTTCCAGCGCGTTCAGGTTGATACGGGCTTGTACGGGACGAGGCATGAGAACCGATTTGTCGCAAGAATTTTTGATGGGTACGAATGATAGCAGGGGCAACGCTTTCGTGATATAAATCGGCCTGCCAAAAATACGCTACTGCCGAATGAATTCCGGTTTCTACATCATCCTCGCGGCGCAATTTCTATCCGCGCTCGCGGACAATGCCCTGCTGTTCGCCGCCATTGCCCTGCTCATGGATTTAAGCTCACCAGCCTGGCATACGCCGGTATTGCAGCAGAGTTTCATCATTTCGTACATCGTGCTGGCGCCTTTCGTCGGCGCATTCGCAGACTCGCTGCCCAAAGGGCGCGTGATGTTCATCAGCAACATCATCAAACTGATCGGCTGCATCACCATGCTGATCGGTGTCCACCCATTGATCGCATACTGTTTAGTCGGCTTGGGCGCGGCGGCCTACTCCCCCGCAAAATACGGCATCCTCACCGAATATCTCCCATCCGACCTGCTGGTCAAGGCAAACAGCTGGATGGAAGGCCTGACTGTTGCCGCCATCGTGTTCGGCGCATTGGTAGGCGGCATACTGATCAGCCCCGGCATCGCCAATCACATATTGCAATGGTGCGGCACGTTGCTGGCCGGCACCGGCATCGATACTCCGGCCGAGCTGGCCGTCGCCGTCATCGTGCTGATCTACATTGCCGCCGCGATATTCAACCTCTATATCCCGCGCGTGGCAATCGACCACAAACCTTTCAGCAACAGCCCCATCTTCCTGTTTAAGGATTTCTGGCACTGTTTCAAACTGCTATGGAAAGACCCTCTCGGGCAAGTCTCGCTGGCGGTAACGACGCTGTTCTGGGGCGCGGGAGCGACGCTGCGCCTGCTGGTGCTCGGTTGGGCGGCGGTCGCATTGAACTACGGCATCAGCGAGGCCGCCAAACTCACCGCATGGGTCGCCATCGGCATCGCCATCGGCTCGGTGCTGGCGGCAAAATTCGTCAAGCTGGAAC
>CAZMWC010000337.1:0-2322 GCA_964569805.1 uncultured Gallionella sp. | reverse complement strand
AACTGGGCACCGGGAAGCTTAAAACACAAATGCTCTGGCTTACGGTTTTTGGGACAGCCATATTTCTGTGCATTGCTTTGCTTCTGGTGTATCGCGCCAGCCGCAGCATCACGCAACCCATTCGTAAATTGAGCGATGCCATGCATGCGATAGGCGGTGGCGATCTCAGTACGCGTATTTCGCTACAAACCGGTATTGACGAGCTGGATACACTGTCGCACGGCCTGAATAACATGGCCGCCGATTTGCGGCAGGAGCGTGCAATTCTGGAACGACGCATTGATGATGCAACACAGGCTTTGCGGCTCAAAAAGGAGGAGGCCGAACATGCCAGCCACGACAAGAGCCGTTTTCTGGCTATGGCCAGCCACGACCTGCGCCAGCCGCTGCATGCCTTGGGTTTATACGTCTCCGAATTGCAGCGCAGGTTGTCCCTTACCGGACAGCGCAGGGTAATCGATGCCGAACAGCTCCATCTGGTCGGGCAAGTGGAACAATCCGTCGAAACGCTTTCCACCCTATTGAATGCATTGCTGGATATTTCCAAGCTGGATGCGGGTGCTGTTGTCCCGCAACTGCGACCCTGTGACGTGAATGCCATATTTGCACGGGTTGTAGCGGATTATCAAATGCTTGTCGGCATCAGGAATATTCGCCTGATCGTCCGCCCATGCAGCGGATACATCACCAGCGACCCGCAGTTACTGGAACGGATTTTGATGAATCTGGTCAGCAATGCGATACGTTATACCCAGCCAGGCGGCTGCGTCATGCTGGCGTGTCGGCGGCGCGGGGATCTTTGGCGTATCGAGGTGCGTGACAGCGGGGTCGGCATTACAAAAATCGACCAAATCAATATATTCCGCGAGTTCTTCCAGTTGCAGCAACCACATCTGAACACCAATAATGGCCTGGGGTTGGGGCTATCCATCGTGGATCGCCTGATAAAGTTACTCGGGCACCGCCTCGAGCTGCGTTCCGAGCCCGGCAAAGGCTCCGTATTTGCCCTGGAAGCGCCGGCTGTCGCCCATACCGTCAATTCGTCCGTGGCAATAAAAGACACGCAACCATCTTCAGATACCGCACAGGAAATCGAAAATTCACCATTGCATGAAAAAAGATTACTGGTGGTCGATGACGATGCCATGGTGCTGTCCGGCACATCCGGCCTCCTGACTTCATGGGGCTGCATAGTCAGTGCGGCGGCATCAATGACAGAAGTGGAGCAACTGCTACAGGATGGCGTGGAGTGGGACTTTATAATCAGCGATTATCAGCTGGTTGGTAATGAGAACGGTATTGATGTGATCACTGCAGTCCGCCAGCACCTTGGCAAACAGATACCGTGCATTCTGGTTAGCGGCGATACCAGCCCGGCAATTTTGAAACTGGCCAGCGTCAACGGACATCATTTGTTGCATAAACCCGTAAAGCCAGCCAAGCTCAAATCGTTGGTTATGCATTTACTGAAAGAGTGAAGTTGATACTGAATGTTAAATATGACAATCAATCTGCATTCGATTGATTATCATGTAATTTGCAAACAAATGTGGCTCAATCGCACCGTTTTACCTTGTCACGAAATACGCATAATGTATATTATGTCAAATGCGCTGCACGCATTATTCAGCAAATGGCAAAGATGTTTGCAGGCTTTTTTGGTGCGCGTGCCACCACCGCCGCTCCGCATTTTGGTTGCGCGTGTTGACCATGTGACGACATAGCAACCGCACCAGTTCCCGATCAACGCCTGCATCATGCAGGCGTTTTTTTTCGGCCTCGATGCGCCGGTACTGTTTGCGAATCCGCGCAGAGTCGAAACCACGCGCAAAACGCAAATGCCAATAGTGATGAATGATTGCTCCCGACCAGTCAGGGTATTTATAAAACTGCATAGCCAGGTTGTGGCTAATCCGAAATAATAAGCCGCTTGCCAGTCTGGTGAACTTCAAAATGCCGCAACACATTCATGCCAAGCAAGCCCTCATCATCTGCGTTGGGCAAGATTGAAACTTCAACATTATTCAAAGCAAAAGAGCCAAAAGTGAACTGTGAAACACTGACAACACAAACAGAAACAGGACCATTGGCGGTTGTGGTTTTTTGCATACGAACACAAGAAGAAAGCCCAATCAAATTGGCCACACGCTTTGAGATAACTGTGGTGGTCGCGCCTGTATCAACCAAAAAACCTACCCGACGACCATTTAAAGTGCCTGCAACACGATAACGCGAATCAATCAGCGGCAAAGCCATAACAGTGCGCCGACTGACAGCGACAGGAGAATACGTTGTATCGCACGGAGCAGAACTTAAAACTAT
>CAZMWC010000336.1:0-2332 GCA_964569805.1 uncultured Gallionella sp. | reverse complement strand
GACATGGAAGTCGGCGCGGGCACATCGCACACCGCCACCTTTTTGCGCTCGCTCGGCCCCGAGCCGTGGAAGGCGGCCTATGTGCAGCCTTCGCGCCGCCCCAAAGACGGGCGCTACGGCGAAAATCCGAACCGCTTGCAGCATTACTACCAGTTTCAGGTGGTGCTGAAACCCTCGCCTGCCAACATCCTCGATCTGTACCTTGGATCGCTGGAAGCGCTCGGCTTCGATCTCAAACAAAACGACATCCGCTTCGTTGAGGACGACTGGGAGAACCCGACGCTGGGCGCATGGGGGCTGGGCTGGGAGGTGTGGCTGAACGGCATGGAGGTCACGCAGTTCACCTATTTCCAGCAGGTCGGCGGCATTGACTGCAAACCGATCACCGGCGAGATCACTTACGGGCTGGAGCGGCTGGCGATGTACCTGCAGGGCGTGGAGAACGTGTTCGACCTGACCTGGACACCGGGCGTGACTTACCGCGATGTGTACCATCAGAACGAGATCGAGCAATCGGCCTATAACTTCGAGCACAGCGATGTGGAATTCCTGCTCGGCGCGTTCGGCAGCCATGAGAAACAGGCCAAGCATCTGATGGAACAGCAGCTCGCGCTGCCAGCCTATGAGCAGGTGCTGAAAGCTGCGCACACCTTCAACCTGCTCGATGCGCGCGGCGCGATCTCGGTGACCGAGCGCGCTGCCTACATCGGCCGTATCCGCAACCTCGCGCGCAGCGTGGCACAGAGCTACCTCGATAGCCGTGCGCGTTTGGGTTTTCCGATGGCACCGAAGGCGTGGGCGGATGAAGTGATCGCGCAACTCGAAAAGAAGGTGGCGTGATGACAATGAAGAATCTGCTGGTTGAATTGTTTGTCGAGGAACTGCCGCCGAAGTCACTCAAAAAATTGGGCGAAAGTTTTGCCAAAACATTGTCCGATAGTCTAGGAGCGCAGGGCTTGACTGCTGCAGATGCCGTAGTCACTTCATATGCCTCGCCGCGCCGTCTTGCGGTGCATGTGGCGAATGTCGCGGCGCAGGCCGCCGACAAGCCGGTGTCGCAAAAACTGATGCCGGTTGCGGTCGGGCTGGACGCGAACGGCCAGGCCACGCCCGCGTTGCTGAAAAAACTCGCCAGCCTCGGCACCGATGCGTCGGTGGTGCCGCAGTTGAAGCGCGCACAGGACGGCAAGGCGGAAGTCTTGTTCTACGACAGCATGGTGACCGGCGCGACACTGACCGAAGGTTTGCAGAAGGCGCTGGAAGAGACACTCGCCAAACTGCCCATCGCCAAGGTGATGACCTATCAACTGGCCGATGGTTGGAGCAGCGTGAGCTTTGTGCGTCCCGCGCACGGCCTGATCGCACTGCATGGCGTGGACATCGTTCCGATAGGTGTGTTGGGGCTGAATGCCGGGCGCGAGACGCACGGGCATCGTTTCGAGGCTAAAAATGTGACCGTGACGTTGACGGATGCCGACAGCTACGAAGCGCAACTGGAAAGTGAAGGCGCAGTGATCCCGAGCTTCGAAAAACGCCGCGCCGAGATCGCCAGACAACTTGCCGCTGCCGCCGCCAAAGAAAACCTCAAGCCGATCGAGGATGACGCATTGCTGGACGAAGTGACCGCGCTGGTCGAGCGTCCGAACGTGCTGCTCGGCAAGTTCGAGGAGGCGTTCCTCGAAGTGCCGCAGGAATGCCTGATCCTGACCATGAAGGCGAACCAGAAATATTTCCCGCTGCTGGATGCATACGGCAAGCTGACCAACAAGTTCCTGATCGTGTCGAACATCCGCCCGGCAGATGCGAGTCTGGTGATCGGCGGCAACGAGCGCGTGGTGCGCCCGCGTCTGGCCGATGCGAAATTTTTCTTTGACCAAGACAGAAAAAAGACCTTGGAATCGCGTGTTCTCGGACTTGCCAAGGTGGTGTACCACAACAAACTCGGCACGCAGGGCGAGCGGGTAGAGCGAGTCTGCGTTATCGCCAAGGCCATCGGGCAGCAGCTCGGCGGCGATGCGCTTGCGCTGCAAGCCGAACAAGCTGCGCTGCTGGCGAAGGCCGATCTGCTCACTGAAATGGTGGGCGAGTTCCCGGAACTACAGGGCATCATGGGGCGCTATTACGCGCAGCACGATGGCCTCTCCGACGACATCGCGTTCGCCATCGAGGATCACTACAAACCGCGTTTTGCCGGCGATGAACTGCCGCGAAACATGGTCGGCATCTGCGTCGCGCTGGCGGACAAGCTGGAGACGCTGGTGGGCATGTTCGGCATCGGCCAGATCCCGACCGGCGACAAGGATCCGTTCGCGTTGCGCCGTCATGCGTTGGG
>CAZMWC010000335.1:0-2338 GCA_964569805.1 uncultured Gallionella sp. | reverse complement strand
CAAAATATCAGCGCAATTTTAAAGGGATTTGTATCAACCCGTGCCTTACGCCTATTAACTTACAACTTATCTTGCCATGATTAAATTCGCTTTTGTATTTCCCGGCCAAGGCTCGCAATCACGCGGCATGATGAACGGCTACGCCGACTTCGCCGCAGTGCGCGATACCTTCACCGAGGCTTCAGATGTATTGAAACAAGATATGTGGCAACTGATCGCTGAAGGCAGCGATGCCGAGCTGAATGCCACGGTGAACACCCAGCCGGTCATGCTCACCGCCGGTGTGGCGGTGTATCGCGCCTGGCAAGGGCAAGGGGGGGCGATGCCAGCCATGATGGCGGGGCATAGTCTCGGCGAATATACCGCACTGGTCGCGGCGGGCGCGTTGAGCTTTGCCGATGCGCTACCGCTGGTACGCTTCCGTGCGCAATGCATGCAGCAGGCTGTGCCGGAAGGCGTGGGCGGTATCGCTGCGATACTTGGCCTGGATGATGATACAGTGCGCGCCGTGTGTGCCGAGGGCGCGCAGGGCGAAGTGCTGGAGGCGGTGAACTACAACTCCCCGGCCCAAGTGGTGATCGCCGGAAACCGTGCAGCGGTGGAGCGTGGCATGGAGCTGGCCAAGGCGAGGGGAGCCAAGCGCGCCATCATGCTGCCGATGAGCGTGCCATCGCATTGTCAGTTGCTGAAAGGCGCGGCGGAACAGTTGCGCGGCTATCTCGCGGATGTCGCAGTGCAGGCTCCGGCCATTCCGGTATTGCATAATGCCGATGTTGCGGCTTACAGTGACAGCGCGTCGATCAGGGATGCGCTGGTGCGCCAGTTGTATTCACCGGTGCGCTGGGTCGAAACCGTGCTGGAATTCGGCAAGCACGGTATCACCCACAACGTTGAATGTGCGCCGGGCAAGGTGTTGGCGGGATTGAACAAGCGTATCGATGCCAACCAGCAGGCATTGGCCATCAACGATGGCGACGCATTGAAGTCGGCTTTGAGCGTGCTCGCATAACCTAAAGGAGAGAGCTATGAGTTTGAAAGGTAAAACCGCGCTGGTTACCGGAGGCGCACGGGGGATAGGCAAAGCCATCGTTCTAAAATTGGCTCGCCGGGGTGCCAACATCGCTATTCTTGACATGGGTCTGGCACCCGATACGGTCAAGGAAGTCGAGGCGCTCGGTGTCAAGGCTATCAGCCTGGAAGCCAATGTCACCAAGCCGGAATCCATAGAAAAAGCCGTCGAGCAGGTGATCGCCACATTCGGCAGCCTCGATATGGTCGTCAACAATGCCGGGATTACCAAAGACAACCTGTTCTTGCGCATGAAGCCGGAAGAGTGGGATATGGTTATTTCGGTCAATCTGACCGGCGCTTTTAATGTGTGCAAGGCGGTCAACAAACAGATGTTCAAGCAACGCTCGGGCAAGATCGTCAACATCGCGTCGGTGGTCGGGCAGATGGGGAATGCGGGGCAGGCCAACTATGCCGCGTCGAAGGCGGGGCTGATTGGTCTGACGAAGACTCTGGCGCGTGAATTTGCGGCACGGAACATCCAGGTCAATGCGGTTGCGCCGGGGTTCATCAATACTGAAATGACCGAGAAGCTGCCGGAAGACGTGAAACAGCACTTTATCAACAACATTCCGGCTGGTTGCTTTGGCAGCGCCGAGAATGTTGCTGATGCGGTAGCTTTTTTGTGTAGCGCCGATGCGGATTATGTTACCGGTCAAGTCATCAATGTTGATGGCGGAATGGTCATGTCTTAATCTTACTGTGTCACAAAGCGCTGAAGGGCGCATTGCGGCGTTAAAATCTGGCTCAAAATGCGGGGTCGCGTAGCGATAAACTTTATGTAAACTCCGCTTTCTCGCCCGATTTTGCCTTGCACTGCATCCCTTGATCGCTTTGTGACACAGTAAGATTAATGTCGGGGAAATGCTGAATAAGCCGAACCCGTTGAATATCGCCGCCGTTGCCTTCTCCACTGGCACCGGCATCGCGCTGTATGTGAACGGCGGGATGTACACGGAATAGAAACGTAACACCACATATCAAACAGGATAGAAAATGGCCAAGCCGAATTACAGTTTTGAAAGGCGTCAAAAAGAGATCGCCAAGAAAAAGAAGCAGGAAGAAAAACGCTTGAAGAAGGCAGAGCCCAAGGGTGATCAACAGCAGGATGGCTTGCCTCAGCCTCCCGCCGATGAGACGACTATCGGCTGATTGTTGCGTGCTTATCCGGTTAGCTCCCAAAATAGCTAAACGCACCCAATGCTGTATGGGTTTTGTAGGGCGGATGAGCGCAGCGTTATCCGCCGAACGAGCGACCCACATACGGCGG
>CAZMWC010000334.1:0-2366 GCA_964569805.1 uncultured Gallionella sp. | reverse complement strand
GTCGGCCTGCATCACGTGCTGGACATGGTCGCCGAATTCCGTCGCAGCAATGCCGCTACGCCAGTCGTGCTGATGGGCTACGGTAATCCGATCGAAGCGATGGGCTGGGAGACGTTTGCACGGCGTTGCGCCGAGGTGGGCGTGGATGGTGCGCTGACCGTGGACTTCCCGCCGGAAGAAAGCCACGAGGCGTTCGCGCATCTGACCGAACATGGCATTGATCCGATCTTCCTGCTCGCGCCGACCAGTACCGACGCACGCGTCGAGCGCGTCGCCAAGCAGGCGCGCGGCTACGTGTATTACGTGTCGCTCAAGGGCGTGACCGGTGCGGGGCATCTCGATCTGTCCGCTATCGAGCAGAAAATCCCGCATCTGCGCAAGCACATCAATCTGCCGATCGGTGTCGGCTTCGGTATCCGCGATGCCGCGACCGCGCTGGCCGTGGCGAAGCTGTGCGACGGTGTGGTGGTGGGCAGCCGTATCGTGCAGGAGATCGAGAATTCGACCGAGCAGAATGTCGTCGCCAATGTGGGCAAGTTGGTCAGGGAATTAAGACAAGCTGTCGATCAGGCCTAAACCCTCTCCCGGCCTTCGGCCACCCTCTCCCGCAAGCGGGAGAGGGGTTGGGGGTGAGGGGCTTAAAAAAGTTTGCAATGTTGGGTTACGCGATGAAGCCGCTAACCCAACCTACGAAGCTAAAGGAGGATGCCATGAGCTGGCTGCAAAAACTGTTACCGCCCAAGATCAAACGCCGCGAAGGCGATGCCAAGAAGAACGTGCCGGAAGGCTTGTGGCACAAGTGTCCGAGCTGCCAGGCAGTGCTGTATCACTCCGACCTGGAAAAGAACCAGAGCGTCTGCCCGAAATGCAGCCACCACCACCGCATCACCGCGCGTACCCGCCTCGACCTGCTGTTGGACGGCGAGGGCCGCTTTGAGATTGGCGCGGAAGTGTTGCCGATCGACACGCTTAAATTCAAGGACAGCCGGAAGTATTCTGAACGCCTCGTCGCCGCCAAGAAAAGCACCGATGAAGAAGATGCGCTGATCGTGATGCAGGGCAGCATCCACGCCGTGCCGGTGGTGGCCGCGGTGTTCGAGTTCAACTTCATGGGCGGCTCGATGGGCTCGGTAGTGGGCGAGCGTTTTGTGCGCGGCGTGCAAGTCGCGCTGGAACAGAAATGCCCGTTTATTTGCTTCGCCGCCAGCGGTGGTGCGCGGATGCAGGAAGGGCTGCTGTCGCTGATGCAGATGGCCAAAACCAGCGCCGCGCTGACGCAGCTGAGCCAGGAAAAACTCCCGTTCATCTCGGTGCTGACCGACCCGACGATGGGCGGCGTATCCGCCAGCTTCGCCTTCCTCGGCGACGTGGTGATCGCCGAACCCGGCGCGCTGATCGGCTTCGCCGGCGCGCGCGTGATCCAGCAAACGGTGCGCGAGACCCTGCCGGAAGGCTTCCAGCGCGCGGAGTTCCTGCTGGAACACGGCGCGGTGGACATGATCATCGACCGGCGCGAGATGAAAAATCAACTGGCGACGCTGATTACGCTGCTGACCAAGCAGTCGGCGGTGGCGGAGATTGAGGCGGCTTGAGTTGCCTTGGTTATGGCTGTTTTGCTCGAAAAATTGGTACAACCAACATTCCAAAATTCGGAAGAATTTAGCAAGGTAAATTTAATAGGCAATTTACTCTATGAACATTTATGTACGCCAGAATTAAGCCTGAAACTGGCGGAAGCAAATCAGCCTGGCAATAGTAGCCACAAAGTGCAGAACACATTTTTGGAATATGCGGAAATGTTGGGATTTGTCAGTGAGAAGAAGGGGCTTTTTAATGATTACGCTACTAGCGGATTGAGGCCTGATTACTACCTGAAAATTGGAAGCTCTGGAATTTTGCTGGAAGTTGAGCGGGGGAAAACCATAATGAACAATATGGATTTCTTGGACTTGTGGAAATGTCATATTTGCTCAAAAGCGAATTATTTGTTTCTTATGGTGCCAGCGCAGTTGGCACATAACCGTGAAAGCAATACATACAATACGTTCAAAAAAGTGGTTGATAGGATGTCGCCTTTCTTTCAGGAAGGTAACTTTACAAATGTTCGTGCATTATTTATCTATGGCTATTAGCAAGCGTAGCAGGCGTAGGGCGCAATAACCAACGGGCATTGCGCCGGATGTTTCAACGAAACTGGGTGCAATGCGCTACGCTTATTGCACCCTACAAAAACTGGAAATTCGTTTTGCGGGATGAAGCGCAAGGAGCCGCGCAGCGAATGACGAGACATACCTTTATGGTAGGCGAGGAATGAGCGAGCCCGCGTAGGGCGGATGAGCCGCAGGCGTTATCCGCCGGATGTAGTC
>CAZMWC010000333.1:0-2369 GCA_964569805.1 uncultured Gallionella sp. | reverse complement strand
GATCAAGATACAGCAACACTCGTCGGGCAGGCGTCGGACAAGCCTCGAGGGACGAAACCGCGTGATGTTACCGCTGCACTTTAGAGTAGGCGACGGTCTATGGGGATTTGAGTTATTGCTCTGCCGTTTGACAGGACGATCAATCCGCTCTGCCTGTTGACGACCTGGTTCAGGTGGCCTGTATCCAAGCGAATGCCTGCGATTTCTCGTTGAGGCGGAGAACCAGAAACGGGTTTTTTACACAGCAAGACAACGGCTTCCCGTACCGGCGCTGGCCGATGTCGGTTTGGCTGTCGAGCAGCGATGATGCTCATGCCACACCTCGAAGTTTGGGTGGCGCGCGGATACGCGGTGCGCGTACCAGTGTTTCAATGACGATCATCCACGCACCACAGTGCGGGCAGACGAATGTAGGCTGGACGGATTCAGCTAACGCATCAGCACCATCGGGTTCCACATTGACAGCAGGTGAGACATGCAGCAACTCGCGTGCCCGCGCGAGATTCTCCCGGCGCCCGGTATTGGCGATCAGCCCGTAGTGGCGGATGCGGTGAAACCCGCTCGGCAGAACGTGCAACAAAAAGCGTCGCATGAACTCGTCCGTAGCAAGCGTCATGGTCTTGTAGCGCGTCGCGCCCGCAGCCCGGTAATCCTTCCAGCGAAAGGTCACGCCGCGTTCGTCCGAAGCAACCAGCCGTGAATTGGCGATCGCCACCCGATGGGTATAGCGCGACAGATACGCCAACACCGCAGCCGGTCCGGCAAACGGCCGTTTGGCATACACCACCCATTCGCACTTGCGCAGCGGCGCGAGCCAGCCGGCGAAGGCTGTCGCATCGCTGAGTCGCGCGTACTCGCCGAAGAACTGCAACTGGCCGGTGCGATGCGCCTGTTCAAGTTCTTCCAGAAAGCGCCGCCGGAACAACCGCGACAGCACGCGCACCGGCAGGAAGAAGCCAGGCTTGCAGGCGACCCAACGCTCGCCGTCAAATGACAGACCGCCGCCGGGGACGATGCCGTGCACATGCGGGTGATGCGTCAGCGCCGATCCCCAGGTGTGCAGCACCAGCGTCGCCCCGATCCGCGCGCCCAGATGTTTGGGATCAGCGGCGATGGTGCGCAGCGTTTCCGCGGCCACCTCAAACAGCAGTCGATAGATCACCGCCTTGTTGGTGTAGGCAATGGCGCTGATCGGTGCCGGCAAGGTGAACACGACATGGTAATAGTCCACCGGTAACAGCTCGGTCTGACGGGCTTCGAGCCACCGCCTGGCCGCGGCTCCCTGACACTTGGGACAATGCCGGTTGCGGCAGGAGGTGTAAGCGATCTCGTCATGCTCGCAGGCAGGACAATGCAGCACATGTCCGCCCAGCGCCGCGCTGCGGCACTGTTCAATGGCTGACATCACTTTGAGCTGTCCTAAGCTCAAATGCCCTTGCTGAGCCGCTCGCCATGCCGGACCATGGACGCGGAAGATGTCCGCGACCTCGAGTGCGGGACGCACCATGATCGTGAGCTACACGACGTCTATACGGGATGCAGGATATCCAGCGGGCTGACCACTTCGCGCAGAATCTTGGTCGCCACCTGAGTATAGAGCGCCGTACTCTCCAGCTTCTTGTGCCCGAGCAAGACCTGAATCACGCGAATATCCACCTTCTGTTCCAGCAAATGGGTGGCGAAGCTGTGGCGCAGGGTGTGCATCGAAACGCGCTTGTTGATCTGAGCGACCTTTGCCGCCTCATGGATGACCCGGTTAAGCTGGCGCGTGCTGATCGGATCAGCGGGATCCTGGCCCGGAAACAACCAGCCCCCATTGAGCATCCAACCCGCAGCACGGGCGGTGCGCCACCAGGTACGCAGGCACTCGAGCAGGACGGGTGAGAGCATCGCGTAGCGATCCTTGCTGCCTTTGCCTTGTTCGATACGCAGCGTCATGCGCTGGCTATCGATGTCGCTGACCTTCAGCGCCGCCACCTCGCTGACGCGCAGTCCCGCGCCGTAGGCAACCGACAATGCCGTTTGGTTCTTCAGATTCCCTGCCGCGCCGATCAGACGCGCGACTTCGTCTGGGCTCAATACGACAGGAATCTTGCGCGGCACATGCACCGGATGCATGTGCCTCATTAACTCGGGGCGATCGAGCGTGCTCTCGAAGAAAAACTTGAGTCCGGTAATCGTGACGTTGAGTGAAATCGGCGAGATGCCGTGATCGACCAGGTGCAACTGATAGCGCCGCAAATCTTCGGCTGTTGCGCTGTCGGGCGAGCGGCCGAGCCAGCCATAAAACCGGCTCACGGTGCGGATATAGCCACTCTGGGTCTTGGGGGAGAGTTTGCGCATCCGCATGTCGTCGAGCAAGCGTTGGC
>CAZMWC010000332.1:0-2388 GCA_964569805.1 uncultured Gallionella sp. | reverse complement strand
GGCGCGGTGGGTAGGGGCGATTCACGAATCGCCCGGGCAATTCGTGAATTGCCCCTACGCCTTTGTTTTTGCGCTGGATTTTCCAGCCTATCTCAAGCCGGGTGAGCCGGAACCAAGCAGGGCTAACGCCGCTCCTTCTTCATGGCTTGCGCGGCTTCACGCTTGGAGTCTTTTTCACGTTCCACCGCCCGTTTGTCGTGCTGTTTCTTACCCTTGGCCAAGCCGATTTCAAGTTTGACGCGCCCGCCCTTGTAGTGCATGTCCAGCGGCATCAGTGTGTAGCCGGCGCGTTGCACCTTGCCGATGATCCGGTCGATTTCCAGTTTGTGCAGCAGCAGCTTGCGGGTGCGCACCGGGTCGGGATGGATGTGCGTGGAAGCGTTGAGCAGCGGGCTGATATGTGAGCCGAACAGATATAGCGCGCCATCTTTTACGGTGACGTAGGCTTCTTTGAGCTGCGCGCGCCCGGCGCGGATAGCTTTGACTTCCCAGCCTTCCAGCATGATGCCGGCTTCATACTTGTCCTCGATGAAGTATTCGTGGAAGGCTTTTTTATTCTGAATAATGCTCATGATTCCAATCCCATTTCTTCGGTGAAACGGCGTTGATTTCCTCGCTCATTCCTAGTCGTGCTATTAGCACTGCCCGCCTCATTCGCTCGTCATCGCCTTGTTTGACCTTCGAAATAGAATTGGAATTAGGTGAGTTTTGCAGTGTGTTCGGCTATTCTAGCAGTCTTTAGTTTTATTGCTTTAATCACAATGGCATTGGTCGAGAAAACGGTACTGGTTCCGCACAGCGCGGAACAGATGTTCAATCTGGTGGATCGTGTGGAAGAATATCCGCAGTTCCTGCCCTGGTGCGGCGGGGCGAGCGTCACCGAACTTGAGGGGACGACGGTACACGCTACGGTGCATATCGATTACCACCACATCAGGCAGCATTTCACCACCGAGAACGCGCGCACGCCGCCGCACCAAATCGACATAACCCTGCAAGATGGGCCGTTCAAACATCTGGATGGCAGTTGGCGATTTATCCCGTTGAGCGATTCAGCCTGTAAAATAGAATTTCGCCTGCACTACGAATTCTCCAGCAAATTACTGGAGAAACTGTTTGGACCGGTGTTTCATTACATCGCCAACAGCTTTGTGGATGCTTTCATCCAACGCGCAGAAGAGGTTTACCCCGGCACATGAACGATAAAATCAACATTGAAGTGGTGTATGCGCTACCCGGCGAGCAAGCGCTGCTCGGGCAATCAGTGCGATCCGGGGCGGCAGTGGCAGAAGCCGTCAGCTTGAGCGGGGTGCTTGAAAAATACCCGGAGATTGATCTGTCCACCAATAAACTGGGCATCTTTGGCAAGTTGGTCAAGGCTGATACGGTGTTGCGAGATAAAGATCGCATCGAGATATACCGCCCTCTGATCGCCGACCCCAAGGAGGTGCGCCGCAGGCGTGCGCAAGAGGGTAAGGCCATGAAAAAGGGCGGCAGCGATGCCGCTGTGGAAGCCTGATGCTGGATCACGACCTGCACTGCCATTCCAATATCTCTGATGGCACGTTGACCCCGGCCGAACTGGTCGCGCGCGCGGCAGAGCGCGGCGTAAAGGTGCTGGCGTTGACCGACCACGACGACATGGACGGGCTGGCCGAGGCGCGTGCCGCCGCCGCACAGCACGGCATCACCTTCATTAACGGCGTGGAGATTTCCGTGTCATGGCGCAGCCACACAGTACATATTGTCGGGCTGAACATCGATCCCGGTTACCTGCCGCTGGTCGAGGGGTTGCGCAATGTGCGTAGCGGGCGCGGTGCGCGCGCAAAAAAAATGGCTGACGAGTTTGCCAAAGCGGGTATCGGCGGCACGCTGCAAGGGGCGTACCGCTATGCCGAAAACCCCAACATGATCGGCCGCGCCCATTTCGCGCGCTATCTGGTCGAAGCGGGGCATTGCAAGGATGTGAAGAGCGTGTTCAACCGCTATCTGGCGACCGGTAAGCCGGGCTATGTGCCGCACCAATGGGCGGCGCTGGCGGATACAATCAGCTGGATACGCGGCAGCGGCGGGGTGGCGGTGTTGGCGCACCCCGGCCGCTACATGACCGGGCGCAAAAGCATGGGTAAACAGACTATGCGTGAATTGCTGGCCGAATTCGCCGGGTTTGGCGGGCAGGCGATCGAGGTGGTTAGCGGCAGCCATACGCCGGCGCAATATGCCGAGTTTGCGCGCTACGCCGAAGAGTTTTATTTGCTGTGCTCGTGCGGCTCGGATTTTCACGGCCCGGACGAGAGCTGGCGCGATATGGGGCGGCTGCCGGACTTTCCGCTGGACTGTCGCCCGGTGTGGGAAGCGTGGGAGAATAATGCGTAGCGTGCCCACCCC
>CAZMWC010000331.1:0-2407 GCA_964569805.1 uncultured Gallionella sp. | reverse complement strand
ATGGTTTCGTTCGGGGTGTAATGCAGATAGGCGGCATTCGGGTCGCGCTGCCAGGAGTCGAACGCCGGAATATAGGTGCAATTCCTGTCTGCGTTGCTCGCCACGACATTTGCTGCACAGAATTTTTTTGCCTCGCCGATCGCCTTCTTCGACCATTCGCCGGTATTCAGGTAATCGGCTGAAGTTTTGCCGCGCAGCAGATTCATCGGGATCATGGCGAACTGCTGGCTGGCCCCGCCTTGCAGGAACAGCACCTTGTAATTGGCGGGAATGCCCATCAGCTCGCGCAGATCGGCTTCGGCCTGCGCCTGGATGCTCATGTATTCCTTGCCGCGATGCGACATTTCCATCACCGACATACCGCTGCCGTGCCAGTCGGGCAATTCCGCCTGCGCCTGTTGCAACACTTCTTTCGGCAACACTGCCGGACCCGCGCTAAAGTTGTAAATCGTCATGTTTTATTACTCCCGGTTTTTAAAAAATAGTAACCGTAGAGTGGGCTATGCCCACCATGTCGGGCGTAGCCCGACCTACATTTATTCCCCTGCCTCATCTTCCGGCTCGGCAATCCTGCTTAAACCTGCCAGTTTTTCGCCCTTCTCCACATTCATCAGCGTGACACCCTGCGCGGTGCGCCCCATCTCGCGGATTTCCTTGACGCGGGTGCGGATCAACACGCCGCTGGTGCCGATCAACATGATCTCGTCTTCGACATTTACCAGCGTCGCGGCGACTACCTTGCCGTTGCGCGCCGAAGTCTTGATCGCGATCATGCCTTGCGTGCCGCGCCCGTGGCGGGTGTACTCGATGATCGGGCTGCGTTTGCCGAAGCCGTTTTCGGTCGCGGTCAGCACGCTTTGCTGCTCGTTCTCGGCCACCAGCAACGAGATCACCTGCTGCTTGGCGGCCAGCTTCATGCCGCGCACGCCGCGCGACGCGCGTCCGGTCGGGCGCACATCGTTCTCGTCGAAACGCACCGCCTTGCCGCCGTTCGAGAACAGCATCACGTCATGCTTGCCGTCGGTGACCGCGACCCCGATCAGATGATCGCCTTCGTCCAGATTGATCGCGATGATGCCGCGCTTCATCGGGCGCGAGAAATCGGTCAGGGCGGTCTTTTTCACCGTGCCGTTGGCGGTGGCGAAGAACACATATTTATCCTCGACGAACTCGCTCACCGGCAATACCGCGTTGATTTTCTCGCCATCTTCCAGCGGCAACAGGTTCACGATCGGTTTGCCGCGCGAAATACGGCTACCCTGCGGCACTTCATAGACCTTGAGCCAGTACACGCGGCCACGGTTGGAGAAACACAGGATGTAATTGTGGGTGTTGGCGATGAACAGGTTATCGATGAAATCGTCTTCCTTGGTCGCCGTCGCCTGCTTGCCGCGCCCGCCACGCTTCTGCGCGCGGTATTCGTCCAGTTTTTGCGCCTTCATGTAACCGCCATGCGACAGCGTTACCACCACATCTTCCGGTGCGATCAGGTCTTCCATGCTCATATCCTGCGTGTGCGTGATGATCTCGCTGCGGCGTTTGTCGCCGAACTGCGCTTTCACCGCAACCAGTTCGTCATGGATGATTTGCGTGACGCGTTGCGGCTTGGCGAGGATGTCGAGCAGATCGGTGATCTTGTCCATCACTTCACGATATTCACCGACGATTTTGTCCTGCTCCAGGCCGGTCAGGCGTTGCAGGCGCAATTCCAGTATCGCTTGCGCTTGCGCATCGGAGAGGTGATAACCACGTGTCTTGCCTTGTCCCACCAGGCCGAATTCCGGCAACAAACCTTCCGGGCGCGATGCATCGCTGACGCGGCTTAACATATCTTCCACCAGCGATGAACGCCACGAACGCGCCATCAGTTCGCGCTTGGCATCGGCGGGAGTCGGTGCGGCCTTGATCAATGCGATAATTTCATCCACATTGGACAACGCCACCGCCAGACCTTCGAGAATATGGCCGCGTTCACGCGCCTTGCGCAATTCGAAGATGGTGCGGCGTGTGACGACCTCGCGGCGATGGCGCAGAAACGCATCGATCACCTGTTTGAGGTTGAGCAGCTTTGGCTGTCCGTCAACAATGGCGACCATATTGATGCCGAAGCTGTCCTGCAGCTGGGTGTCCTTGTATAGCTTGTTGAGGATTACATCGGCATTCTCGCCGCGCTTCAGCTCGATCACCGCGCGCATCCCGGATTTGTCGGATTCGTCGCGGATTTCAGAAATGCCTTCCAGCCGTTTCTCGCGCACCAGTTCGCCGATCTTGATCAGCAGATTGGCCTTGTTCACCTGATACGGCAGCTCATCGATGATGATGGCTTGGCGCTCGCCCTTGCCGATATCCTCGAAGTGGGTGCGCGCGCGCATCACCACGCGGCCGCGCCCGGTGCGATAGCCTTCCT
>CAZMWC010000330.1:0-2414 GCA_964569805.1 uncultured Gallionella sp. | reverse complement strand
ATCAGAATTTCACCTTGCCGATAATGTCATAGATCGGCGACAGCACCGACAGCATCACCCAGCCTAGCAGCGTGCCGAGGATGAGGGTCATGGCAGGCTCGATCATGACCTGCACTTTTTTGATGGAATCTTTTACGTCGCGGTCATAGAAATAGCTGACATTGAGCAGCGCTTTATCCAGCGAGCCGGTGGCTTCGCCGACCTTAAGCATGCGTATCACCAGAGGCGGAAACATGCCGGTGTTCTGAAAACTCTGCGTGAGGTTTTTGCCGGCCTCGATTTCATGCGTGACATCGTCCAAGCTTTTGGCGATGGCGAGGTTGTTGACCACATCGCGCGAATTGGCGATGCAGCTGAGAATGCTGATGCCGGAACCGTACATGATGGCGAAGGTATTGGCAAACCGCGCCAGAATGATCTTGCGCAAGATCGGGCCGGTTACCCAGAAATCCAGCTTGAGTTTGTCAAATTTGTAGCGCATTTCCGGGCTGGAGGTAATGAGCAGCTTGGCGGCGATGGGTAGGCCGACGGGCACTGCGATCAGCACATACCAGTAGTTCACAAAAAACGCCGAGGTGGCGAGCAGGATGCGGGTCTGGATCGGGATTTCCTGCCCCATGCCTTTGATGAATCCGACCAATTGCGGAACCAGGTAGATCATCAGAAAAAAGGTGATCGCCACCACGATGGAGCCGACGAAAGCGGGATAAATCATGATGGTTTTGGTGTGCGAGGCCATTTCATCCTGCCATTTTAGTGATTCGGTAATGTGCAGAAAGATTTCCGACAAACGCCCGCTTTCCTCACCCGCGTGGGTAAGGCTGATGAATATCTTGTCGAAGGCATCGGGGTGTTCAGCCATGGACTGGGAAAGTTTTTTACCGCCCTCAATGGCTTCAACCATGCTGGCAATAATTTCGCGAAAACGATGGTCGTGCATGGTGTCGCGCAAATCGGCAAGGCTTTCCAGCAGAGGTACGCCAGCACGGGTAAGCTGTTCCAGATTGAAGAAGAACGTGATCAGCTCGGGGCGCTTGATTTTGCCGCGCATGATGCCGGCTTTTCCAGTATCCATTTTGGCATCGATCAGATCCATGCCGCCGCGCTTCAAGCGCATTTCGAGATCAATTACGTTGGCGGCATCCTGCAACCCTCTGCTGGATTTGCCCTGATTATCGATCGCGCGGTAGGAATACAGTGCCATTTAGCCTCTTGTTCTATGGTAGGGGCAATTCACGAATCGCCCTGGGCAATTCGTGAATTGCCCCTACATCTGGTTCATTAACGTGAAACTCGCGTAGCGATTCGTTTGCTCCCTCTCCCACCGGGGGAGGGTTGGGGAGGGGGAAACGGGCATGGCGAGTTTCATAATCAGGAGTGGCATACTCGCCATGCCCGTTAACCCAGCCTGTCGGTCAAATCTACCACGCGGCTAACTTCAGCTAGCGAGGTAATGCCTTGCTGGATGCGGCGGACACCATCCATCGCCAGCGGGCGAAAGCCCTTTTCCAACGCCGCTTCGCGGATCTGCCGGGTGCTGGCGCGGTGTGAAACCAGATCGTCCAGGTCGTGGTCCATCTTGAGCAGTTCCATGATCGCCATGCGCCCGTTGTAACCTTGATGGTGACAGGCATCGCAACCGGCGGCACGGTACAGGGTGAGATCCTGCTGGGCTGAAACACCCAACAGTTTGCGTTCCATCGCATCCGGCGAATACGGGTATTTGCACTCGTTGCACAGCACGCGTATCAGGCGCTGCGCCACGATGCCGATGATGTTGCCGGCCATGATGTCGGGCAGGATGCCGATGTCGAGCAAGCGCGGGATCGCACCGATGGCAGAATTGGTGTGCAGCGTCGAGTAAACCTGATGCCCGGTCATGGCGGCGCGGAATGCCATTTCGGCAGTGGGATGGTCGCGGATCTCACCGACCAGAATGATGTCGGGATCCTGGCGCATCATGGAGCGGATACCGTTGGCGAAATCCAGCTTGGCGGATTCGTTGATCGAAGTCTGGCGGATCAGCGAGATCGGATATTCGACCGGGTCTTCCAGGGTCATGATGTTGACCGATTCGGTGTTGACGTGATTCAGCACGGAATACAGCGTGGTGGTCTTGCCGCTGCCGGTAGGCCCGGTCACCAGTACGATGCCTTCCGGTTTGGCGATAATCATCTTGAGCGTGTTGAGCGCCGCATCATCCAGGCCGATTTGATCGAGCGCCACGATTCCCTTTTGCCGATCCAGAATACGCAGCACCAGATTCTCGCCATGCGTGGTGGGGTGCGAAGCGACGCGGAAATCAATCGGGCGACCGGACAGGCGCAGCGAGATCCGCCCGTCCTGCGGCGCGCGTGTTTCGGCGATGTTCATGTTGCTCATCACCTTCAGGCGCACCACCATTGCGGGCCAGA
>CAZMWC010000329.1:0-2430 GCA_964569805.1 uncultured Gallionella sp. | reverse complement strand
ATAGAGGCCTGTTAATCCGCAGGTCCCTGGTTCGAGTCCAGGTCGGGGAGCCAGAGAATCTTTCAAGTAGTTTCTTGTAGTTAACGTGTGATATGCGGACTTTTAGGCCACCCAAACAGGTGGCTTTTTGCTTTCTGATGGATCGAAATACCGAAAGTCCGTGGGTCGGTATTAAACTGATGCCGGACATTGTAATCCGTGGGGCATCATTTTTGGGGGAGTCCGCAGGTCAGTGCTGCGGGGGTGGCAGGCGGAGCGAAAAGCTGAAAAGCTGCTACATCAAAATAACATCGTATTGCTCCTGGTTGTAAATCGTCTCTACCTGCAGAGAAATCGGCTTGGCGATGAAATCGGAAAGTTGCGCCAGCGCCTGCGATTCTTCTTCCAAAAATAGGTCGATGACTTGCTGTGAGGCAAGAATACGATACTCGCGCGCGTCAAACTGGCGCGCCTCGCGCAGGATTTCGCGCAGGATTTCATAACACATGGTTTGCGCAGTTTTTACCTCGCCTCGCCCCTGGCAGGTCGGGCAGGATTCGCACAGCACATGCGCCAGACTTTCGCGGGTACGTTTGCGTGTCATCTCTACCAAACCCAGTGAAGAGAAGCCGTTCACGCTGATGCGTGTATGGTCGCGCGCCAGCGCTTTTTTAAACTCGTTCAGAACGGCATCGCGATGCTCCTGGGTGTCCATGTCGATAAAATCGCAGATGATGATGCCGCCCAGATTGCGCAAGCGCAGTTGCCGGGCAATGACTTGTGTGGCTTCCAGATTGGTCTTAAAGATAGTGTCATCAAAATTGCGCAACCCGACAAAACCGCCGGTATTTACATCGATGGTGGTCATCGCTTCGGTCTGGTCGATAATCAGGTAGCCGCCTGATTTCAGCTCGACGCGCTTGGACAAGGCGTGCTCGATTTCTTCTTCTACACTGTACAGGTCGAACAGCGGGCGAGCGCCGGGATAATGCTCCAGGCGATCGGCGGCGACAGGGTTGTAGGCTTGTGCGAACTCCATCATTTTTTGATAGGTGGTACGTGAATCCACCAGAATGCGCGCGGTATCGGGGCCGACAAAATCACGCAGTACGCGCAGGCTGATATCAAGCTCTTGATACAGCAGTTGCGGCGCGCTGGCATTTTTTGCCGCAGCTTGTAAATTGCTCCACAGCTTGTCCAAATAGGTAATGTCGGCAAGAAAATCCGGGGCAGGCACAGTTTCAGTGATGGTGCGGATGATGTAGCCGCCCTGATGATCCGCAGGCAACACAGCCTGTAAACCGTTGCGTAACGTATCGCGCTGTTCCACGCTTTCGATGCGTTGCGACACGCCGATGTGCGTTTCCTGTGGCAGGTACACCAGCAGGCGTCCGGCGAAGCTGAGCTGGGTGGTCAGCCGCGCGCCCTTGCTGCCGATCGGCTCTTTGATAACTTGCACCAGTAGCGCTTGCCCTTCGAACAGAACCTTTTCGATCGGCTTGGCGGTATCGCCGTTACGGCTGTTTTCCCAAATATCGGCCACATGCAGGAACGCGGAACGTTCCAGGCCGATGTCGATGAAGGCAGATTGCATTCCGGGCAAAACGCGCTTGACCTTGCCGAGATAAACATTGCTGACGATACCGCAACTGCTGCTGCGTTCGATGTGCAAGTCCTGCACCGCGCCGAGCTGCATCACGGCGACGCGGGTTTCCTGCGGAGTAACGTTGATCAGTATTTCTTCGCTCATTGTCTTCTGGTTCATGGGATGGGAAAGTCAAAGTGTTGCAGCAATTGTACCGTTTCGAATAACGGCAGACCCATCACGCCGGAGTAGCTTCCGGAAAGGTGTTCGACGAACGCGCCGGCATAACCCTGAATGGCATAGCCGCCCGCCTTGTCGGTGTATTCGTTGGTGAGCAGGTAGCGGCGGATACGTTCCTCGTCGAGATGGGTGAAACGTACCGTGGAGGTGGAAACGGCGATTTCAACATGTTCGCCCAGCGCGACCGCAACCGCGCTGAATACTTGATGTTCCCGCCCGGAAAGCTGGCGCAACATCGCGGTGGCCTGCTCAAAATTCTCCGGCTTGCCGAGGATAATATCATCCAGCGCGACAGCGGTATCGGCAGCCAGCACCGGGAACGACGGCAAATTTCGCAGCCTCAATGCGCCATAACCCGCCTCTGCTTTTGCCCGGCAAACCCGCCGCACATAAATCTCCGGCTGCTCACTGGCGAGCGGTGTCTCATCTACGTCAATATTGCGGCGCGGATCGCTGCGCAACAGCAACATCTCGAAATTGATGCCGACCTGCTTGAGTAATTCACGCCGGCGCGGGCTTTGTGAGGCGAGGTAGATGCGTGGTTGAATAATGGCCATGTCCAAATCTCGTAAGTGGTGAGTGGTGAGTGGTGAGTGGTGAGTGGTGAGTGGTGAGTGGTGAGTGGT
>CAZMWC010000328.1:0-2430 GCA_964569805.1 uncultured Gallionella sp. | reverse complement strand
CGGCTGGACAAGACCATCAAGGGCCTGCGCCAGGGCGACGTGTGGGATGAATTGCTGCAACTGGGATTACGCTTTGCAAAATGAGGTTGTAGGGGCGAATTCATTCGCCCGTGGGCGGATAAATCCGCCCCTACATATCCGAAATAAACCAGAATTTTGGTGTAAAAGTAATGAGTAATATTTTGTTGGTAATTACCAATCTGCCGGATGCGCAGGCTGCCGAACGGCTTGCGCACCAGCTTATCGAAGCGCGCGCGGCAGCTTGCGTGAACCAGCTCGCCCCCTGCGTCTCGACTTACCGCTGGCAGGGCAAAATTGAAACCGCCACCGAAGTGCCGTTGCTGATCAAGACCTCGCAGCCCGCCTATCCGCGCCTTGAACAATTGATACGCGAAGCGCATCCCTACGAACTTCCCGAAATTATCGCTGTCCCTGTAGTGGCCGGCTTACCTACCTATCTGGACTGGGTAAACCGGGAAACCGGCATTCTCAAGGATTAACTCATGCGTCTTGTATTACTGCTGTTGCTATGTCTTGTAGCGCCCTCCTCACATGCAGAAAGCTTGCTGGATCGTTTGCCCGGGCTGGGCGGCAGCAAGCAGGCCATTTTTTTACCTCCCGACCAGGCCTTCAGCCTGCAAATCACCGCGCGCGACGCAAATACGCTGCAAGCCAGTTTTGACATCACACCGGGTTATTACCTGTATCGCAATAAAACCAGCTTTGCCAGCCAGAACGATTCGATCAGAATCACCGCTGTGAATCTGCCCAAAGGAGAAATGAAACAAGACCCCAATTTCGGCGAAATCGAGGTGTTCCACCGCCCCTTCCAAGCCGAGATCAACTTGGATCGCGGCGGCAATACTGCTTCTGACTTAACGCTAAAAGCCGTCTATCAGGGTTGCAGCGATCAGGGTTTGTGCTATCCGCCCATTGAAAAGACCTTGCAGATCAGCCTGTCTGATCAGAAGACAGGGGACAGAGGGCAGGGGACAGAGAGCCCACCGTTGCCTGATAAAGGCCAATTGGCAGAAGTGCAAAAAACAGAAAGTTCGCAGATCGCCCAATTATTCAAGAGCGGCAGTTTCTGGCTGATTGTTTCGTTCTTTTTCGGCGCGGGGCTGTTGCTGGCTTTTACTCCCTGCATCTTCCCGATGATTCCGATCCTGTCCGGGATCATCGTCGGGCGTGGCCACAAGATCACCCGGATGCACGCTTTCATCCTGTCGCTGGCTTATGTATTGGGTATGGCGCTCACTTATGCGGCGGCAGGTGTGGTGGCGGGGTTTTCCGGTAGTCTGATTTCCAACGCGCTGCAAACGCCCTGGGTGCTGGGCAGTTTTTCCGCATTGTTCGTATTGCTGTCGCTGTCGATGTTCGGCTTCTATGAATTGCAGTTGCCCTCCGCGCTGCAAAGCAAGCTGACCGATACCAGCAACAAGCTGCATGGCGGCCATCTATCCGGCGTGTTTGTGATGGGCGCGCTGTCCGCCATTATCATGGGGCCATGCGTCGCCGCACCGCTGGCAGGCGCGTTGCTGTATATCGGCCAAAGCCACGATGCCGTCCTTGGCGGGGTCGCCTTATTCGCGCTGGCCATGGGTATGGGCGCGCCGTTGCTGCTAATTGGCAGCTCTGCGGGCGTGCTTTTGCCCAAGGCAGGCGCGTGGATGGAATCGGTCAAACGCTTTTTTGGCGTGATGATGCTGGCACTGGCGATCTGGATTATTCAGCCGTTGCTGCCAGTCAGCGTGCAAATGCTGTTGTGGGCGGCGCTACTGGTTTTTTCAGCGATTTACCTGCGTGCGCTGGATGCGCTGCCGCACAATGCCAATGGCTGGCACAGGTTGAACAAGGGCATCGGTATCCTCGCCCTGCTGCTGGGGGTGGCTTATTTGATCGGCGCACTGTCCGGCGCACGCGACATTCTGCGCCCGCTCGGCAGCCTTGGCAGCGCTGGAACGCAGGCGCATACCACGCTGCAATTTTCCCGCGTCAAGGACAGCGCAGAGCTCGATCAGCGCCTTGCCCAGGCGCGAGGACAAATAGTCATGCTGGATTTCTATGCCGACTGGTGTATCTCCTGCAAAGAAATGGAGCGTTTCACCTTCGCTGATGCTGCCGTGCAAGCCAAACTCAAGCCGGTGCTGTTACTACAGGCGGATGTGACGGCCAACAGCGAGGAGGACAAGGCATTACTCAAACGTTTTGGCTTGTATGGGCCTCCCGGTATTCTGTTTTTTGACGCACAAAGCAAGGAGATGAGCGATTTTCGTATAACGGGCTATCAGGATGCCGCACAGTTCTTAAAATCGCTGCAAGCCGCTGGCCTTTGATGTTTTTAGTCACTTATCGATCAATTCATCGCAATTTGTGACAAAAATATACCCGTTATCAGGCACTGGCGCGGCTCTCCGGGTTCGCGTCCGG
>CAZMWC010000327.1:0-2453 GCA_964569805.1 uncultured Gallionella sp. | reverse complement strand
GACTGACAGCGACAGGAGAATACGTTGTATCGCACGGAGCAGAACTTAAAACTATGCGACCACGTTCCGGGCACTCGTAAAGCGCATGGCATGAAAAAGACATCAACAGAAACACAGAAAACAAAAATAAACGCATATCCCCCCCTTTGACAACAAATCATCACCCCTCAATGAAGCCTGACGGGCGCAATGCAAAGCCGCAAACTGATGATAAAGCTATCAGATTGCAACTGCCCTATTTTTTTTAAAAGCGAACTGCAAAAGCATTTTAATGCCAGGCGGGTGAAACTGCCTGGCTGTGGTCGCTTCGCGGCTTTTTTGTTTTGCCTCACCGTGCAGCACTGCGCATCTGCTTCCCCCCTTCAACGTCCCGCCCAAGCCGTGAATTAAAAACCTGAAAAAAAAGACACGCACGAGTTGTTGTGCGCTGCGCGCGGTTGTCTTTTTCCTTTTGAAAACCGGACGGGTAAAGCTGTCCGGTTTGCGTTTTTAACTGCGTGCTTGCACGTCACCGTGGCAGTGCTCGGGCGATAAAGCCGCCCTGCGCGCTGGCCGCACCACTGACGCACATTCTTTTTTTGCAGGTTTTGAATATCACCAGGGCGGGACGTTGAAGGGGGGAAGCAGATAGAACGCGCGCATATCTGCACAGTGAGGAAATCAAAAGCGGGCGAACTTTAAAGAGAAGATGCCATGAAAAACGAAAACGACAAAACCACCAAAGAAATGCTAACCGATATTGTAAGTACGATAACAGGAGACAAAACCATGCAAGCCATTCGGTTCATCGACGAAGTAAAAGACGCACCCATTGATGCAAGCAGCATCCTGACCGACGACCAGTTAAACCGTGCCGGGCTGATTAAGATTGAAGCGTTTGTAAGAACAAAAACCAGCGCGGCCGCTTCGCGCAAGGCGAAGCAACGCGCCAAAGAAAAGACCGAAGGCATCCAAACCGTGACACTCACAATTCCGGCAGCAGCCAAAGAACAAATAAAAGCCATTGCCGTAGAAATCAGCAGCGGAAAAACAATTACCGAGGCAGCGCAAAGCGTGACAAGTCACGGACAAGTCACAAAAAGCCATGCGCAAATAATTGGTGAGCGTGTTTTAGCTCTAACTGGGTGGAAGCTGATCATTGCCAAAGCCATCGGAATCCTTTAGTCTAAACCAACTTGCCAGAGGAATAAATGCCAACTATTTCAATTTTTTACGGAATCCTGATAAAAATGTATTGGGACGAACATGCACCGCCACACTTCCATGCCGAATATAGTGGTGCAGAAGCCGTGATCAACATCCAAACGCTTGAAATAACCAGAGGCAAATTACCACGTGGAGCCGCCATGCTGGTGAAGGAATGGGCAATGCAGCACCGAAATGAATTGATGGAGGATTGGAAGCTATGCGAACAATTGCAAACACCAAACAAAATAGCACCGCTGGAATAGAGCAGCAAATCCCATGGAGAGTTTCCAAGGTGAAGGCGATGCCCTTTTTTCGATTGCACGTGCAGTTTAAAGACGAAACAGAAGGCATAGTAGATATGGCTAGTTTTCTGAAAAGAGATTGTGGCGTATTCAAAGTGCTGCGCAACGTGGAAATGTTCGAGACAGTACACGTAGAAAACGGCGCAGTCACTTGGCCAGAGGAATTAGACCTGGCGCCGGACAGGATGCATGACGAATTACAAAATGCAGAGATATATGTGATGCGGTAAGCATTTCACTGGCCAGAGAAACTAAAGCCCTCTTCGGAGGGCTTTTTGTTGTCCACAAATTATGTGGACAAGGTTGTTAATCAATAGACGCATAGCCAGTAAGGTCACCATTAAATCGGCTGTGCCTCAATAAAGAGCAACACTTCGGAACTCGAATTATTTTCGCGGGAGCCGAGCGAGAAGCCAAAGAAATTAGAACCAGCTTTTTCGTCGCGTGACTCTTCGAGACCGGCGAACACTACCACTTCTCCTGGCTTGATCGATAACTGGCTTGATGCGGTGCGCTGTAAGAGCGTCGGAGTATTATTAACTCCGGTTGTCGTAGTCACAAAACTGGAAAGTTCTTGAGAAATATCGAGATCAACAACTTCATCGCGAATGTCTGGCCGCACCGTAAAAATAGTGCCGGACTGACGATAATCAACAGATTGCAGAGAGTTGCCGTTTTTATCGTATGAAATCGCGCCGAGCACCGGCACTTGTTGACCGACCGAGAACCGCGCTTGCGCACCGGTGCGCACGCGCAGTTGCGGACGGCTAACGACCTTAAAGCGTGAATCCTGATCGAGAACGGCCAGCACGGCATCGAGGCCAAGCGATGCAATTTGAACCGAGGCTGTACCAGCGGCAGCGGCCGCTCCGAGCGACAACGTTAATTTGCCATCCAGAAGCCGCCCAACTATCTGCATGGCGCTCCCCTCCCCTTTTGTTGTGCCGACCTCGTAAAGAGCCG
>CAZMWC010000326.1:0-2459 GCA_964569805.1 uncultured Gallionella sp. | reverse complement strand
TATTGAATTGGTTGGAGAGGCGGTCAACGGCACAGAGGTATTGCAACAAGTGCGCGACTGCGAATTTGATCTGCTGTTGCTGGATATGAACATGCCGGGCATAAGCGGCGCAGACCTGATCAGACGTGTCAAGCTATGCCGTGCAACGCTACCCATTCTGGTGTTTACCATGCACAACGATGCGCAGGTCGCAACGCGCGCCCTTAAAGCCGGAGCATCAGGTTTTATCAGCAAAGACAGCGATCCTGAAAGGCTGTTGGCGGCGATTCTCAAGGTGGGTGCAGGAGGAAAATATCTGGACCCGGCGCTGGCCGAGCAAATTGCATTGGACGCGACATCGACGAAGTTACAGTTGCCTCACACATTGCTTTCAGACCGCGAGCTGGAAATACTTCGTTTGCTTGCTGCAGGCGTGGACATCAATGAAATTGCCGCGCAACTATGTATCAGCCACAAGACCGTCAGCACCCATAAGGCACGCCTCATGGAAAAAATGAATCTCCATAACATGGCCGATTTGGTGCGCTACGCCATGCAACACGGCCTTATAGGTTCCCTATAGAGCAATTGCGCGCAGAGGAGTATAGGGCGTTCCAAAAATTGTCATCGTGACGATCTTTGCAGCTTATTGATTCCAAAAGGCATAAAGATTTCTCGCTTCGCTCGAAATGACAAAGATGAATTTTTAGAAGCGCCCTATAGCTATACGCTTCTACGGTTTTTATAGGATTATTCCTACCCCCCACCCCCCCGCGACCCTACGGCAAGACCAGCCTTCGCCTATACCGCCGCATTGACCGCCTTTGCATAATGCGGGTGTCGATCACGTCTTGCCTTTTCTGCCTGAAGTTTAAATCGAACGACAAAGTTATGCGGGCAGTTGCTGGGAGTGCGCCAACAATCGGCGCAACTTTCGAATACTGCCGAACGAGGCTGCCTCTCGGGCAGTTGAATTCTGTAAATGTAGCGCTCGCAATTTAACCGATTGGAGGACACATGAAACTCGATGAAACTGGCGCGCCAGATGTTGCCAACAAAAAAGCGATGGAAGCCGAACTGAATGAGCTCCGCTATTACCTTGAACGGAATGTCGAACAAAGAACCGAACAGTTGGTGAGACGCATAGCATTGCTGGAACACTGCAATGCGGCGTTGTGCGACAAGCTTGCCTTGTCTCGGAGCGAACTCACCGCGCTGAAGCAACGGCCGGCACGCAACTTGCCGGATACGGGTGACGCGGGACAAAACGATGGCACCGGGTGGTTATATGCCATGGGCAATTGGGCAAGAAACCTGATCGGGGCGCGTGCGCAATATGGCTCGGGGAGCCGTTGCGGATAATCATGGCGAAAGATTCCGGTTGGTTTTCACGGATTGAATTGAAGAGAATAAACACGAACTTTTCTGGATGGGGGCTGGTATGAGCCAAGGTGAGATGACAATGCGCGCGGATGCCGACATCTGGTTATGGATGTTACCGCTGGCGAGCGGGGGTGCGGGGGTCGCCGCATTGTTGGGTGTTTCATGGTTTGGCGGGGCCAGTATGCTGTTCGCTGTTGCGGTGGCCGCATTTGCCGCGCTATGTGCCTGGGGCAGCGCGTACCGCCAGCGTATCGCGCTGACGCAACTGGTGCGGCAGGCGGAGGCCTTGCTGGAACAGGCCCAACAGGCGTTGCGGCAACAGAGCGGTATCGCCGGCCTGGAGCAAATCTGCGATAAGGCGGCACCGATCTGGGTGAAACAGATCGAGACCGCGCGCAGCCAGACCGAGGAAGGCATTACCGAAGTGGTGGCACGTTTCGCTGCTATCGTCGAGCGTTTGCATGCCTCGGTAGCCGCCTCGCAACAGGCCGCAGGCGGTGGGGATGGTGTAGAAGGCGGCTGCGTGGTATCGGTGCTATCGCGCAGCGAGGCAGATCTGGTAGCCGTCATCCGTTCGATGGACGCGGAACGGCATGAGCGCGCGGCGATGGTGCAGGACGTGCGCGAATTGATCGCTTATACCGCCGACCTGAAAAAAATGGCGACAGATGTGGGAGAGATCGCCTCGCAGACCAATTTGCTGGCGCTCAACGCAGCCATCGAGGCGGCGCGCGCCGGTGAGGCAGGGCGCGGTTTTGCGGTGGTGGCGGACGAAGTGCGCAAGCTGTCCAACCTGTCCAGCGATACCGGCAAAAAGATGGCGGAAAAAGTCAACATCATCAACAAGGCGATCACCGGGGTGATCAGTGCCGCAGAGAGATTTAGCGAAGAAGACACCCGCTCGGTGGCTGAAGCGGAAAAAACCATACACAACGTATTAGGCAATTTCAAGGAAGTCGCCAGCGGGTTGTGCGAATCTTCCGAGTTGCTGCGCCATGAAAGTGATGGCATCCGCGTGGAAATCTCCGATACGCTGGTTTATCTCCAGTTCCAGGATCGGGTCAGCCAGATACTGGCTCATGTGCGCGACAATCTCG
>CAZMWC010000325.1:0-2460 GCA_964569805.1 uncultured Gallionella sp. | reverse complement strand
TCCCGGCGAATTCCACCGAGCGGATTTGCAGCACCTTGGAGCCGAGGCTGGCCATCTCCAGCATTTCCTCGAAGGTAATGCTCTTCAGTCGGCGCGCCTCCGGCACCACGCGCGGGTCGGTGGTGTAAACGCCGTCCACATCGGTGTATATCTGGCACTCGTCGGCGCGCAGCGCCGCGGCAATCGCCACGCCGGTGGTATCGGAGCCGCCGCGCCCCAGCGTGGTAATGTTGCCGTCTTCGTCCATGCCCTGAAAACCCGCCACCACGACCACGTAATCGTTCGCGAGATCGGCACGGATATCCTGCTCGTCGATGCTGACGATGCGCGCCTTGGTGAAAGCGCTGTCGGTGAGAATCTTGACCTGTCCACCGGTGTAGCTCTTCGCCTTCTGCCCGATATCCTTGAGCGCCATGGACAGCAAGCCGATGGTAACCTGCTCGCCGGTGGAGATAACCACATCCAGCTCACGCGGATCGGGACGTTTCTGGATTTCATGAGCCAGCGCGACGAGGCGATTGGTTTCGCCGCTCATCGCGGAGACCACCACCACGACCTGGTGTCCCTGTGCCTTGAATTTCGCGACGCGCCGCGCCACGTTTTTGATGCGCTCCGGACTGCCGACCGATGTGCCGCCGTACTTCTGAACTATCAATGCCACGATTTTATGCCTGACTTACTTAAAAAGTGGGCGCGATTCTAGCGCAAATGCCTGAAAAATACGAGGCTGCGAATGGCCGCAGTTTGCTACACTCACGCCAATCCTTCAGGGCGTTATTGCAGCCGCACCATGACAGAAATTACCCCGCGCAGCATTCCCGCATCAGCCGTGCAACACTTGCTCGACAGCGGCTACCCTTCATCCCTGGCAAGGATTTTTGCGGCGCGCGGCATCACGGATAGCCAGCAACTGGATACTTCATTGGCCGGGCTGCTGCCATTCGACAACCTGAAAAATGCGCAGAAAATGGCATGTCTGCTGGCTGACGCAATCGCCGCAGGAAAAAAATTCCTGGTCATCGCCGACTACGATGCCGATGGCGCGACCGCCTGTGCGGTGGCGGTGCGCGGCTTGCGCGACTTCGGCGCACAGATTGACTTCATTGTGCCGAATCGCTTCGAATACGGCTACGGGCTGACGCCCGAGATCGTAAGGCTCGCCGCAGCGCAAGCCCCGGATATTCTGCTGACGGTGGACAACGGCATCGCCAGCGTCGAAGGCGTCGCCGAAGCTAATCGCCTGGGAATGCAGGTATTCGTCACCGACCATCATCTGCCCGGCGACACGCTGCCGGATGCGGCCTGCATCGTCAACCCCAACCAACCCGGCTGTGCGTTCCCCAGCAAGCATCTGGCGGGTGTGGGCGTGATGTTTTATGTGCTGCTGGCGTTGCGTGCCGAATTACGTGCACGCGGTGCTTTTGCCCTCTCCCCCAACCCCTCTCCCACTAGCGGGAGAGGGGAATCCAAAATGGCGGAACCCAGGCTCGTCGAACTGCTCGACTTGGTCGCGCTGGGCACGGTCGCCGATGTGGTGAAGCTGGACCAGAACAATCGCATCCTTGTGCAACAGGGTCTGCAACGCATCCGCGCCGGACGCGCCTGCGCGGGCATCAATGCGCTGTTGCAAGTAGCCGGAAAATATCCGCAGAGAGTCTCCAGCCAGGATTTGGGCTTTACCGTCGGACCGCGCCTGAATGCGGCCGGACGATTGGACGACATGAGCCTCGGTATCAACTGCCTGCTGAGCGACGATGCCGCAACCGCGCTGCAAATCGCCGCGCAACTGGATGCGCTCAATCGCGAGCGGCGCAACATCGAGACGAACATGCAAGGCAGCGCGCTGGCGGCTTTGGAGCAAATCAACGCCAGTGATAACTTCAGCCTCGCGCTGTTCGACGAAAGCTGGCATCAGGGCGTGATCGGCATACTTGCCTCGCGCCTCAAGGATAAATTTCATCGCCCGGTAATCGCCTTCGCCCGCGCCAATGACGGCGAAATCAGGGGCTCGGGGCGCTCCATTGCCGGGCTGCACCTGCGCGACGCACTGGACCTGATCAGCAAACGCCACCCCGCTTTGATCAGGAAGTTCGGCGGCCATGCCGCGGCGGCCGGCCTGAGCATCGCCGAAACTGATTTTGCAGATTTCGCCGCCGCCTTCGAGCAAGTCTCCAGCGAACTGCTCAGCGCGAGCGATTTGGCACAGCGCATCGAAACAGACGGCACGCTGGAACCTGCCGAGATAAATCTGGAGGTGGCGCGTTTACTGGATGAACAAGTATGGGGGCAAGGCTTTCCCGCGCCGCAATTCAATAATGATTTCATTGTACAAAGCCAACGCGTGGTCGGCGAGAAACATCTGAAGCTGCAGTTGCGACACGTTACTGATAAAACAACTAGCCATTCGACTAGGCGAGCAAACAACACTCGCCAAGTCGCTGGTTATGGCGCAGCCAGCCG
>CAZMWC010000324.1:0-2467 GCA_964569805.1 uncultured Gallionella sp. | reverse complement strand
GCGAGCCGCACAGGTTGCACGGGATGATGGGGAATTCCATGCCGCGCGCGTAGCGCGCTATATCTTTTTCCACGCAGTAGACCAGCGGGCGGATCACGATGTGGTCGCCCTTGTCAGTCACCAATTTTGGCGGCATCGCTTTGAGTTTGCCGCCAAAGAACATGTTCAGGAACAACGTCTCGATCATGTCATCGCGGTGGTGCCCCAATGCGATCTTGTTCGCGCCGAGCTCATGCGCAACTCGGTAGATGATGCCGCGCCGCAAGCGCGAACACAGCGAGCAAGTCGTTTTCCCCTCGGGGATTTTTTCCTTGACGATGGAATAGGTATCCTGGTTCTCGATGTGATATTCCACACCCACAGATTTCAGATAGCTCGGCAACAATTCTTCGGGAAAGCCCGGCTGCTTCTGGTCGAGATTCATTGCGACAATGCGGAAATCGATCGGCGCGCGTTTGCGCAGGGTGAGTAATATATCGAGCAGCGTGTAAGAATCCTTGCCACCGGACAGGCACACCATCACCGTATCGCCCGCTTCGATCATGTTGAAGTCGGCGATGGCCTTACCGACCTGATGTTCCAGCCGCCCCTTGAGACGGTTGAAGTTGGTGGAATGGCGCTCGAAATGGATGGGTTGGATTATGTCGTTCATGGGTTAAATAAGTCCAAATAAACCCTCCCGGCCTCCCCCTTGTCAGGGGAGGCCGGGAGGGTTGGGGTTAAGTCAAAATGTTCACAGGTTAATACTCCGCCCACCATCGACCGCAATGATTTGCCCGGTGATGTAAGGGGCATCCTGAACCAGGAAGGCCACGGTTTTTGCGATGTCATCCGGCTCGCCCTCGCGCTTGAGCAGGGTATGCGCGACGATCTTGCGGCGTTGCTCATCATCAATCGATGCCGCACTTTCCGGCCATACGATGACACCGGGCGCAATGGCATTGACGCGCACCTGCGGAGCCATTTCCTGTGCCAGGCCGCGCGTGAGAGAGACCAGCCCGGATTTGGCGACACTGTAGAGCAGATGCCCGCGCATCGGGCGTTCGGCGTGGATGTCGGCGATATTCACAATGCAGCCATGCCGGTGGCGTAGTTCCGCCGCCGCTGCCTGCGCCAGCAACAACGGGGCTTTCAGGTTGGTGCCGAGCAAATCGTGCCATTGCTGCTGGTCTATTCCATCCAGCGGCGTGGCATAGAAACTGGAGGCGTTGTTGATCAGCACATCCAGCCGCCCGAATTTTTCGACAACTGCTGGTACCAGTGTTCGCAGCGCGCATGGATCGAGCAGGTCTGCGCCGAATGCAGCGGCACTATCCGGGCGCAGCATATTCAGGGCATCTTGCAAGGCCAGCGCCTCTTGCCCGGAGCTGCGGTAATGTATGGCAAGCATCGCGCCTGCCGCGTGCAGGCGGCGGCAAATCGACGCACCGACGCGTTTCGCGCCACCGGTCACCAATACCACTTTGCCTTGCATCCCCAGCTCCATTAGACTCGCACTCCACTCCACTTCCAGTTCCTGCGAATTATACCCGACCATGCCCGCCTCTTTACCCGCACCCAGTTCTGAAGCCTTGCAACACAGCGCGCGCCTGATCGAATTCATCCGCCAGGACATTGCGGCCAAGGGCGGCTGGATTTCGTTTGCCCGCTATATGGAGCTGGCGCTGTACGCGCCCGGGTTGGGCTATTACACGGCGGGGGCGCACAAGTTCGGCGAGGCGGGTGACTTTATTACCGCACCGGAACTGTCGCCGCTGTTCGGCCGCACCCTGGCTCGGCAGGCGGCGGAAATCATGTCGCACAGCGCGCCGCATATTCTGGAACTGGGCGCGGGCAGCGGCAAACTGGCGGCGGATATGCTGGCCGAACTGGAGCATCTCGGCAGCTTGCCGGGCAGTTATGCGATCCTTGAGGTGAGCGCCGACTTGCGCGCGCGCCAGCAAGCCTTGCTGTGCGAACGATTACCGCATCTGAAAGATCGCGTGCAGTGGCTGGATAAACTGCCTGAAACATTCAGTGGCGCGATCATCGCCAACGAAGTGCTGGACGCGTTGCCGGTGCATCTGGTGCACTGGCGTGATAGCGCGCTCACCGAGCGCGGTGTGGCTGACAGCACCAATGGTTTTATCTGGCAGGAATGCCCCATCGGCGACGCTGCACTACTGCAAGCGGCGCAGCAGACAAGAGTACCGGATGACTACGTCAGCGAAATTTGTCTTGCCGCACGCGGCCTGATCACCTCGCTGGCGCAACGCCTGCAACAAGGCGTGTTGCTGTTCATCGACTATGGCTTCGGCGCGCGCGAGTTCTACCATCCGCAGCGCAGTGAAGGCACGCTGATGTGCCACTACCGTCACCACGCGCACGACGACCCGTTCTATCTGCCCGGCTTGCAGGACATCACCGCGCATGTGAATTTCACCGACATCGCGGAATGCGGCATCGATGCCGGGCTGGAACTGCTGGG
>CAZMWC010000323.1:0-2472 GCA_964569805.1 uncultured Gallionella sp. | reverse complement strand
GTTCATCAACCGGCGCGGCTATGCGCCGGTGCTGATGTGCGGCGGCTGCGGCTGGGTGTCCGGCTGCAAGCATTGCGCGGGAAAAATGGTGCTGCACCTGCACGACAGGCGCTTGCGCTGCCACCACTGCGGTGATCAATTGCGTATGCCCTCCGCCTGTCCAAGCTGCGGCTGTGCCGATCTGCATCCGGTCGGCAGCGGTACGCAGCGCGTGGAAAGCGTGTTGCAGGAGCGCTTCCCGGAGGCGCGTATCCTGCGTGTAGACAGGGACAGCACGCGCAACAAACGCGCCTGGCAAACCATGCGCGAGCAGATTCACGCGAACGAGGTGGATGTTCTGGTCGGCACGCAGATGCTCGCCAAGGGGCACGATTTTCCCGCGCTGACTTTGGTTGGCGCGCTCAATCCCGATAGCGCGTTGTACAGCAGCGATTTCCGCGCAGCGGAAAAACTGTTCGCGCAACTGGTGCAAGTGGCGGGGCGCGCCGGACGGGCAGACAAGCCGGGGGAAGTGATCATCCAAACCGCTTTCCCCGACCACCCCCTGTATCGCGCTTTGCAAACACACGATTTCGAAGGCTGGGCTGCATCGCAGCTCGCCGAGCGGCAGATGGCGTGTTTTCCGCCATTTATTTATCAAGCGATGCTGCGTGCCGAAGGAAAACAGGAGAATGAGGTTTACGCATTTCTTAATCAGGCACGCGCCGCCGCTATCGGATTGCAGCACAAGGCAGAAGTGTTCGGCGTGGTACCCGCCGCGCTGCCGCGCCGCGCTAACCACATCCGCGCGCAACTGCTGGTGCAATCGGATTCGCGCAAGCTCTTGCAGCAATTCCTGCGCGCCTGGCAACCGCTGCTGGACGCGCTGCCAGCGGGCAAACTGCGCTGTTCGCTGGACATCGACCCGCTGGAGTTTTAGAGTGCCCTACCCTGCCATGCAACCAACCTGTTCTCCAATATGGGAACCTCTATAAATTCACTTTTGCGGGATGAAGCGCAAGGAGCCGCGCAGCGAATGACGAGACATATCAAATGGATAGGCGAGGAATGAGCGAGCACGCGACGCAGCGATTTGCCCGCAAAATGAATTTATAGAGGTTCCCATATGACTCACACCACCCTGATCCAGTCTTTCTCCGCCATTGTCGGCAATGATGCCGTGCTTACCAATGCAGCGTCCGCGCCATACTGTAGCGATTGGCGCGGGCGTTATTCCGGCTGCGCGCTGGCGGTGATATTTCCGTCCGATACGCAACAGGTTGCCGAAGTGGTCAAGCTGTGCGCCGCCCATCAGATTGCCGTCGTGCCGCAAGGCGGCAACACCAGCCTGTGCGGCGCGGGTGTGCCGCTGCAACAGGGCGAACAAATCGTTTTGTGCCTGTCGCGCATGAACCGCATCCGCGCATTTGATGCCGTCAATTACACCATGACGGTGGAAGCGGGTTGCAAACTCGCCGATGTGCGCGAGGTGGCGAAACAAAATAATCGGCTTTTCCCGTTAAGCCTTACAGCAACTGAAAGTTTCTGCGAAATTGGCGGCAATCTTTCCACCAATGCAGGCGGCATCGGCGTGTTGCGTTACGGCACCGCGCGCGATCTGGTGCTGGGTTTGGAAGTAGTGCTGCCAGACGGTCGTGTGTGGAATGGCTTGCGCAGCCTGCGCAAGGACAATACCGGCTACGGCTTAAAGCATCTGTTCATCGGCGCGGAAGGCACGCTGGGCATCATTACCGCCGCCGTGCTGAAACTGGTGCCGCGCCCGCAATCCACCGCCACCGCCTGTGTGGCAATCACCAATCCCGATGTGGGAGTACGCTTGCTGGCACATATTCGCGCTGCGATGGGCGATACGTTGAGCAGCTTCGAACTGGTTTCACGCAGTTGCCTCGACCTGGTATTTGCGCACGTCCCCGATACACATGAGCCATTCGCAGAACACCATGAATGGTATTTGCTGATCCAGCTTGAAGATGTGCTGCCAAAACCGCTGGATTCTGAATTTAAACAGGCTTTACAAAGCTTTTCTGCGGAATACGATGCCCTTGAAATACCGGATTTCGCTATCACTACCGATGCCATAGTTGCCAAAGCCTGGTGGAAATTACGCGAAAGCATCAGTGTGGCGCAGAAGCGTGAAGGCATCAGCATCAAACATGATGTGGCCGTGCCGGTCAGCCGCGTGGCGGAATTTATCGCCCGCGCAGATGCCCTGTTGCACGAAACGTTTACCGGCATACGCATCGCGGCATTCGGGCACATGGGCGACGGCAACATCCATTACAACATTTCGCTGCACGATGCCGGCAAGAACAAGGCTTTCACCGCGCAACATGAACACGCTGTCAACAAACTGGTCTACGAAGTGATACGCGAACTCGGCGGCACGATCAGCGCCGAGCACGGCATCGGCCAGCTCAAGCGCGACATTCTGCCCGACTACAAAGACCCGCTGGAGCTGGAGCTGATGCGCAA
>CAZMWC010000322.1:0-2481 GCA_964569805.1 uncultured Gallionella sp. | reverse complement strand
TGGATGCGCGCGCCCAGCGCGGGAATCTCCACGCCGTTCTTGCGCCACTCGTGTGCGCCGATCAATCCCTGCAGTCCGCGTAGCGACGCGATGTAAGGCTCTGTCGCCGCGCCGTAAGCTTCCGTGCAAGCCTGTCGCACATCTGGCGCACGGCGCAAAGGTATGCTGTGGTCGGCATCAAACGGCAGCAACAACATGCCCAGCGTACGAGCACGCTGCGATTGCGCTTGACGATGTAAATGAAAAGCCTCGGCAGGGGTAGCGGCAGTTTTCGTTTTGCGTTTGTGCGGCTTTTCGTTGGCGCGCCGCGCCATCGCCTGCAGCAATTGGCGCGCATTCTGAAAATCACCGCGCCACAGCAGCGCCGTGCCTTCGCAAGCCAGACGGTAGGCGGTGTCGGCGGTCATGCGGTCGTCGGCAATGACTACGCGCTTGGGCGGTGGCGTACCGCTTTCCGAACGCCAGCGGGCGGATCTTTCTTCGCCCGCTTCGTTCCAGTTGATAACGGGGTAGTCGCTCATCTATCTGCCCTCTTCGCGCTTGAGCTGCTGGTAACGCAATTTGGCGGCGTGATCGTCGCGTGCCGCCGTGATCTCACGCATCACCGAATACACATCGGCACGTTTCTCAATTTGCTGGAAATGCCCCGTCAACGGTGTATCGGGAAGCAGTTCGCCGCGCTGGTAGATCGCCCATATTTCCTTGCCATACTGGGTGTCTTGTAGTTCGGGGGCGAATTGACAGAAGTAATTGGCCAGATTCTCAACATCCCGCTCCAACATGCGGCTGGCATTGTTGTTGGCAGCCGCATCCACCGCTTGCGGCAGGTCGATGATGACCGGCCCGTGCCTGTCGACGAGAATGTTGAACTCGGACAGGTCGCCGTGGACGATGCCCGCACACAGCATCAGCACCACTTGCCGGATCAGCATGGCGTGAAATTCCCGCGCCTGTTCTGCGCTGAGTTCCAGATCGTTGAGCCTGGGGGCGGCTGCACCATGTTCGTCCGCCACCAGCTCCATCAATAGCACGCCCTCATAAAAACCATAGGGATGCGGTACGCGCACACCGGCGGCGGCGAGTTTGTACAAGGCATCCACCTCGGCATGTTGCCAGGCAGACTCCTGCTCCTTGCGCCCATAGCGCGAGCCTTTTTCCATCGCGCGAGCCTGGCGGCTGTTTTTCACCTTGCGGCCTTCGGTGTAGTGAACCGCCTGATGGAAGCCGCGCTGGTTGGCTTCCTTGTAAACTTTTGCGCAACGGATCTCGCCGCCGCACTGGACGACATAGACCGTCGCTTCTTTTCCGCTCATAAGCTGGCGCATGACCTTGTCTACAATGCCGTCTTCGACCAGCGGTTCGATTCTTTTGGGAGTTTTCATATGGCGTTTTTCAGGGTCTTGTATTTTGGTTCGGTTTCAGCAGCGCCAATTGCGCCGCATCGAGATAACACCATTCACCCTCGCCCAACCCCAGCTCATCGAGCCTCAACCGGCCAATTTGCGAACGGTGCAATGCGTTGCAGTGATTACCGACAGCCGCCAGCATACGTTTGACCTGATGATATTTACCCTGCTCCAGCACAATTTCAATCTGGTGGGCATCGAGCATCTTGCAGGTAACCGCGGACAGCGGCGCAGGCTCGTCGTGCAGTTTCACCCCGGCCAGCAACCGCGCGGCCAGTTCGGGTGTTACCTGATCCTGGGTGGTGGCGACATAAACCTTGGGCACATGGTGTTTGGGTGAAGATTGCTTGTGAATAAACGGCCCATCATCCGACATCAGCAGCAAGCCGGTAGTGTCGTGATCAAGGCGACCCACCGGCTGCACGTCGCGCCGGGTGAATTGCTCCGGCAGAATAGTCAATACACCGGGATGATGGCTGGCCTTGCGCGAGCATTCAAAATTGGCGGGTTTGTTCAATGCGAGGTAAAGATGTTCACGATATTTCCACATCTCGTTATACACCACAAATTCGAGGCCGTCGGTCTCAATGGCGGCGCGGCAGTCGGTGACAACTTTCCCGTTGATAACGACTTCGCCATCGGCGATCAATTCAGCGCACCACTTGCGGGTACCAAAGCCCTGCGATTGCAGGATGCGATCCAAGGTCAGTTTGCTCATGGTGTGACTGTAGCAGAATCCCGGTGATTTTCGAGCCACCCGGCAAACACAACGTGGGAAGAGTTTTGGGTTTTTGTAGGAGCGCAATTTATTGCGCGAAGGATGCGCCTCAAAACCATCGCGCAATAAATTGCGCTCCTACATTTTGGTTCCGGCTCATCCAGCTTAAAATAATAGCGCGCAAACGAAGAACGGGAGCAAGCTCCCGTTCTTTGAGACAGCAAGACCTGCGTGCAATTAACCGCGTGCAGACAGCTTTTCTTTGATACGTGCCGACTTGCCCGAGCGGTCGCGCAGGTAGTAAAGTTTGGCGCGACGCACCGCACCGCGACGTTTTACTTCGATGCTGGCGATGAT
>CAZMWC010000321.1:0-2483 GCA_964569805.1 uncultured Gallionella sp. | reverse complement strand
GAACGTGTTGGCATACATCACATCACCACTTTTCACAGCCCCCCGTTCGCTTCGGTGCATGCCAAGCCCTGGTGGCAAAAGGTCTCGTTGCGGGTGGCGGTACAGCTTTACATGGAGCGGCGCGAATTGCGTGCGGCGCGGCACATTGTGCCAAATTCTGAAGTCATCGCGCGCCAGCTGGCACACTACTATCCGGAGTATGCGCACAAACTCACCGATCCTGTTGTGCCGGGGGTGGCGCAGGGCATCGAAAGAGTGCCGCGTGTCGCGCCCAAAGACGGCGGCATCATTGGTTTTATCGGTAAGGAGTGGCGGCGCAAGGGCTTGCCATTGGCGGTTGAAATTGCCGCACAATTACGCCGTGAACGGCCGAATCTCGAATTGTGGGTGATCGGCCCCGATGAACGGGAAGTGCGACACCTGTTTGCCGGCTGGCAAGGTGGCTACCGGTTGCTCGGCTGGCGCGGTGACTCCTCACACTTCCGCGAGATCGATGTGCTGCTGCATCCGGCGAAGGCTGAGCCTTACGGCATGGCCATCAGCGAAGCGATGGCAGCTCGCGTGCCGGTGGTGGTGTCCGATGCCTGTGGTGCGGCGGCGCAGGTGAGCGCCGAAGCGGGCGAAGTTGTGCCGCTGGTTGCCACATTGCAAAAATGGGTGGGCGCGGTTGCTGCACAATTGGATCGAACCGAAGCTGCGCCATCTTTTGTGCGCGGATGGGAGGTGGTGGCACAGGAATACGTGGCCATTTACACGGAGGCTATTTGCCGGGTGCCGCAAAAAATCGCCGTTGTTGTACCCAAATATGGGTTGGTTGGCGGCGGAGAGCGATTCGCCAGTGAAATAACCGGGCGTTTGGCACGAAATGAAAACTTCGAGATACATGTCTTTGCGAACCGCTGGGTCGCCAATTCGGACCGGATCAAATTTCATAATATCCCTACCGTTCCACGCTCTCTGCGCCCGCTATTTTTCGCCTGGTTTGTAAAGCGGATGACTGAACGTATGAACTTCGATCTGGTGCATACCCATCACTGGATTTTTAATGCGGATATATTTTCATTGCACGGTATACCTCATGCCTGTTGGGTTAGGGAGGTGCGGAGCAAGCGCCCCAATCTTTTCGATTATGCGTCAAACGCCGTTGAGCAACGAGCGCTGCAGGGAGGAGGTTCATCCTGGTTTCTTCCCGTTTCTTCCATCGCCATGGATGCCTACCGCCGCGAGTATGCGACTCTGCCAGGCAGTTGGCAGATCGTTCATCCTGGTGTTGACGTGGCGCGGTTTTCAACGCCGGATCGCGCTGCCTGTCGGGCTGATATCCGGGGGCGCTATGAGATCGGCACGGCGGACATTCTCCTGCTCTTTGTCGGAATGAATTTCGAGGTCAAAGGCATGGATGCCATCATCATGGCGTTAGCTAAAGCCAGAACCGCGCGGCCCGAAGCGAACATTCGGCTTCTCGTGGTGGGTCGGGGAGATGAAAGCAAGTACCGCAAATTGGCGCAATCACTGGGAATCGCCGAAGCTGTGACGTTTGCCGGGACGCAGATTGGTGGTCTGGAGCGCTACTACCGGGCGGCAGATATTTTTATCATGCTCTCGAAATTTGATACCTTCGGCATGGTGGTGCTTGAGGCGATGGCTGCCGGATTGCCCGTCATCGTCAGCCCCAACGTGGGTGCGAAAGACCTCGTGGAAGAGGGTGTTAATGGTTTTGTTCTTTCTGCTCCCCAAGATACAGATGCCGCTGCAGACCGGATCGTCCGGCTGTCCGACACGAAGCAACGGGAAACGATGGGGCTGGCGGCGGCAGAGCGCGCCGCGATGCACGATTGGGGGAGGCTGGCGGAGAAGATGGAGTTCCTTTATCGGGATGCGCTTTCCCGCAAGCCGGGCTGGTCAGAGCCTTTGCATGAACCCGGAGCCGCAGAAACCAAAATCGTCGAAGTCGCCGCCGCCGTGCTGCAACGCCCCGATAACTCCTTCCTTCTCGCACAGCGCCCACCCGATAAAACCTGGGCCGGTTATTGGGAATTCCCCGGCGGCAAAATCGAGGCCGGTGAGACACCTTATCATGCGCTGGTGCGTGAGCTGCGCGAAGAGCTTGGCATCGAGGTTGAGACCGCCTATCCGTGGATTACGCGCGTGTTCACTTATCCACATGCGACGGTGCGGCTGAATTTTTTTCGCGTGACGGCGTGGAGCGGCGAATTGCATCCGCATGAAGGGCAGCAGTTCTCCTGGCAACACGCGACCGAAGTCTCGGTCGCTCCCATTCTCCCCGCCAACGCACCGATTCTGCGCGCGCTGGAACTGCCGGACGTGTATGCCGTCAGCAATGTCGCCGAACTGGGGGTTGAGTTGTTCATGGCAAGGCTGGAAGCCAAGTTGGATGCGGGTCTGCGGCTGGTGCAGCTGCGCGAAAAAAATCTTTCGCGTGACGAGTTACGCGAGCTGGCGCGACGTGTGGTGAAACTGGC
>CAZMWC010000320.1:0-2494 GCA_964569805.1 uncultured Gallionella sp. | reverse complement strand
TTGAAACGCAAGGCAGAATGCACCACCTGCACCGCCTGCGCGCGCGGTTGTGGCCCGCAGGCGATTGATGCTCAAGGACGTATCGACCAGCGCGAGTGTTTGCTCTGCATGGATTGCCAAATACTCTATTACGACGATCATGCTTGCCCGCCGCTGGCCCACGAACGCAAGGCCCGCGAAAAAGCGGGAATGCCGCTCACGCCGATTGGCGGCGATGGTTATTTCATCCCGGTGGAAAAAATCGGCGGGCGAAAGAGCTCAACAACGGAAGCGCCTGAAGCATGAAAGCCATACGAAGAAAAACACCTTCGGGAGCGCCGACCTGAATGCGTGGTTTCGGCGCCCTGTTTGCCATATTCGCTTTGCTGTCGGGTACTCACGCCGCCGCCGCAGAGTGGCGCGTCCAGCCGGGCGGCTCGATTGCCATGGCGATCCGTTCGGCCAAATCCGGCGATACGGTGCTGGTCGAGCGTGGCTATTACACCGAGAACCTCAAGATTGATAAACCACTGGAGCTCAAAGGCATGAGTCGCCCGACTATCAGCGGTGGCGGCAAAGACAATGTGATCAGCGTCACCGCGCCAGATGTCACCATCGACGGTTTTATCATCCGCGACAGCGGCTCGGATTTGCAAGCCCAAAATTCCGGCATTTACGATTACCCGGGCGCGCACCGGATGGTCGCACGCAACAACGACCTCACTTATAACCTGTTCGGGGTATACATCGAAAAAGTAAATGATTCGCAGGTGGTCAATAATCTGATTACCGGCAAGCGTGATTATTCTTCCAACAAACGCGGCAATGGCATTCAGCTATTCAACACCAAGGGCGCCAGGATCACCGGCAACAACATCAGTTTCGCCCGCGACGGCATCTATGTGGATGTGAGCCATCATGCGGAGTTTCGCGATAACAAAATTCATCACGTGCGCTACGGCACGCATTACATGAATTCCTATTACAACTTGTGGGAAAACAACGAATCTTTCCTGAACCGGGGCGGGCTGGCGCTGATGGAAGTGAAGAATCAGATAGTGCGAAACAACCGGGCGTGGGGTAATACCGATCACGGCATTATGCTGCGCACCATTCAGGATTCCGTGATCGAAAATAACGTGGTGGCCGGCAACTATCGCGGTTTTTTCATTTACGATGCCGAATACAACACCCTCAAAGGCAATCTGATTATCGGCAACGAGGTCGGCGTTCATCTCTGGGCCGGCTCCTACCGCAACGATGTGGATGCCAACGACTTTATCGAAAACGAAAGCCAGATAAAATACGTGGCGACGCGCGACGAGTTGTGGGGTAAGAAGCAGGGCAACTACTGGAGCAATTACGTCGGCTGGGATCGCGACGGCGACGGCATGGGCGATGTGCCCTATGAGGCAAACGATACGGTTGACCGGCTGACCTGGCAATATCCGCTGGTCAAACTGCTGTTCAACAGTCCCGCGATCCAGACGCTGCGTTTTGTGGCGCGCCAGTTCCCCCTGTTGCGCGCTACCAGCATCGTCGACGAACACCCGCGTATGCAACCCTATAGTAAAGACTGGAGCCAGTGGTATGACAAAGCACGTCATTGAAATAAATGATGTCACCAAGTATTTCGGTGAAATTCATGCCGTGGATGGTGTCAACCTCACTTTTGAGAAAGGGGAGTTGTTCGGTTTGATCGGCCATAACGGCGCCGGTAAGAGCACCTTGTTCAAGATGATGCTCGGCCTGTTGCCGGTGACCAGTGGGCAAATCAGTATTTATGGGCAACCGATTCACGGCGAGACTTTCCGTCAGGCGCGCCGCCGCATCGGTTATCTGCCCGAAAATGTGGTGTTCTACGACAATCTCACCGGGTTGGAAACGCTGTATTTCTTCGCTGACCTGAAGGGAGCAGACAAACAAACCTGCGCCACCATACTGGAAACCGTGGGGCTGGCACATGCGGCAAACCGGCGGGTACGCGGCTACTCCAAAGGGATGCGCCAGCGCCTCGGGTTTGCTCAAGCTTTATTGGGTAAGCCGGATATCCTGTTTCTGGACGAGCCTACCAACGGGCTTGACCCGGAGGCCATACGCGAGTTTTATCAGGTGCTCCGCAACTTGCAGGATCAGGGGGTCACCATGATCCTGACTTCACATATCTTGGCCGAAATTCAGGAACGGGTTGATCGGCTGGCGATTATGAAATCCGGCAAGATACAGGCATTGGGTACCTTGCAGGGACTGCGGGAAGAGATCGATCTGCCGCTGCATTTCCAGGTCGGCCTGCGGCATGGTGTAGAAACAGCGCTGCGTGAAAAACTCGGATCCATGGCCACACTCGCCATGCGTGCACAGGACACGGAAGCCTGCATCACCTGCGCGCGCGATCAGAAAATGGCTGTGCTCAATGCGCTGACTTCACTGGAAGGCGCGGTTTGCGACATCATCATTTCCGAGCCGTCGCTGGAAGATGTGTTCCTCGGATATGGGGCCAAAAAATAATGGGAAC
>CAZMWC010000319.1:0-2502 GCA_964569805.1 uncultured Gallionella sp. | reverse complement strand
GTAGGGAGTAGGGAGTAGGGAGTAGGGAGTAGGGAGTAGGGAGTAGGGAGTAGGGTTTCCCACTCACCACTCACCACTCACCATTCCCCATGTTTTTAGGGGAATTAACCATGATTGCTGACATCAAAAAAAATACTGAACAAAAAATGCAAAAGTCGCTGGATGCACTCAAGGCGGACTTGGGCAAGGTGCGCACCGGACGCGCACATACCGGTTTGCTGGATCATGTAATGGTGGATTATTACGGCAATCCGACGCTGGTGACGCAAGTGGCAAACATCACCTTGGTCGATGCGCGCACCATCGGCGTACAGCCGTGGGAAAAAAATATGGTCGGCCCGGTGGAACGCGCCATTCGCGATGCCGATCTGGGGCTGAACCCCGCCACCAACGGCGATATGATCCGCGTACCGATGCCGATGCTCACCGAGGAACGCCGCCGCGATCTGATCAAGGTGGTGAAGTCGGAAGGCGAAGATGCCAAGATCGCGGTGCGCAACATCCGCCGCGATGCCAATAATCATCTCAAGGACGCGCTCAAGAAAAAAGAGATCGCCGAAGACGACGAGCGCCGTACACAGGATGAAATTCAGAAATTGACCGACCGCTTCGTCACAGAAATCGACAAGGCGTTGGCAGTAAAAGAAGCCGACCTGATGGCGGTTTGATGAGGAATGAGTATCGAGGATTGAGGACTGAGGATAAGACCGAATTCCACTCAGTCCTCAGCCCTCATGCCTTAGCCCTCGATCTTCGAGCCTGAGAGGGACTTCCGATGGCGTTATTCCAAAGCTCCACCAGCACCATCCCCGACTTTCCCGCTGTCCCGCGCCATATCGCCATCATCATGGACGGTAATGGGCGCTGGGCAAAGAACCGCATGATGCCGCGCGTCATGGGGCATCAGCGCGGAGTCGAGGCGTTGCGTGACGTGGTGAAAGCCTGCCGCAGTCTGGGCGTTGAGTATCTCACCGTATTTGCATTCAGCAGCGAGAACTGGCGTCGCCCCGCCGATGAAGTATCCTTCCTGATGTCGCTGTTTTTAAAGATGCTGGAACGTGAAGTCACCAACCTGCACCAGAACAACATCCGCTTGAAAATTATCGGTGACCGCAGCCGCTTCAGTGAACAACTCCGGCAAACTATGCTGGATGCCGAGCAACTTACCGCAGGCAACACGGCGTTGACCCTGACTATTGCCGCAAACTACGGCGGGCGCTGGGACGTGATGAATGCGGTGCAGGCCATGCTCAAGGGGCATCCGCAGTTGGCGCAAGGATTCGCCGAAGAGGATCTGTCACCCTATCTTTCCATGAGTGATGCACCGGAACCGGATCTGTTCATCCGCACCGGTGGCGAGCAACGCATCAGCAACTTTATGTTATGGCAGCTGGCCTACACCGAGCTGTATTTTACCGATGTCTTATGGCCGGCGTTCGGACGCGAGGAACTGGAGGAGGCAATCGCCTCGTACCAGAAGCGCGAGCGGCGTTTTGGCCGCACCAGCGATCAATTACAGGGCAGCCATAAGCAAGGCGGCATCGATGCTTAAATCGCGGGTGATTACCGCCATTATTTTGCTGCTGTTGCTGTTGCTGGCGCTGTTTGCGTTGCCGCCGGCCGCGTGGACGGCGCTGATCGTGCTGATGGTGATGCAGGGAACCTCGGAATGGTCGCGTTTGTCCGGTTTATCTGGCAGGAAAGCGAACTTGTACTGGGGGCTGACTTTATTGTTGATGCTGGGATTGTTATGGCTGGATGCCAGCATGACCGGAGAGCAACAGGTTTATCTTCATTTGGCGGTATATACGGTATCTGCTCTGCTGTGGCTGATCGTCGTGCCAAGCTGGCTGATTGCAGGATGGAAAGTGACGCAGCCGCCGCTGATGGCGCTGACAGGTTGGGCGGTGTTGATCCCCACTGGCCTGGCGATGCTGGACTTGCGCGCGGCCGAGCCGACCCCGTGGGTGTTGCTGTTCGTCATGTGCCTGGTATGGGTGGCGGACAGCGCGGCCTATTTCACCGGGCGGCGTTTCGGCAAAAATAAACTGGCACCCAGTATCAGCCCAGGCAAAACCTGGGAAGGGGTGGCAGGCGCGATGCTCGGCGTGTCGGTCTATGTGGTGCTGGTGTGGAGCTTCAGTTCCTATTTTGCCAATCGCGAGATGCTGCCCGCACTGCTGCTGACCGCGTGGTGGTGGGTGGCGCTGGCGGTGATCGGCGACCTGTTTGAATCGGCGGTCAAACGTCAGGCCGGGATGAAGGATAGCGGTGCGTTGCTGCCGGGGCACGGCGGGTTGCTGGACCGCATCGATGCGTTAACATCAACCCTGCCGCTCGCGGCGATGGTGCTGCTGTTGCAGCATATAAACCCGTGAAATGTGAAGATAAAACTGTGAAATGTGAAGCGAAGAAGCGGTTCTACGTTTCACTTTTCACCTTTCACTTTTCACGGTCTCAATAATGCAAAACATTACTATCCTCGGTTCCACCGGCAGCATC
>CAZMWC010000318.1:0-2521 GCA_964569805.1 uncultured Gallionella sp. | reverse complement strand
TCGGCTTCGCCTGCGGCACGCTGACCGCCGGGCTGACCGGCGGAATTTTGCTTGGATCACTGGTGGCGGGTGCAGTGAACCGCGCCTATGCGCCTGCTGAATTGCTGGCCGAAGGCTGGCGCGTGCCGTTTATCATCGGCGGCGGATTCGGGCTGGTGTCGGTGTGGTTGCGCCAGTATCTGCACGAGACACCGGTGTTCAAGGAGATGCAGGCGCGGCAGGAATTGGCGGATGAACTGCCTCTCAAGCAGGTGATTCGCAGCCACCGCCCCGCTGTGATCCTGACCATGCTGATGACCTGGCTGCTGTCTGCCGCGATCGTGGTGATGATTCTGATGACACCGACGCTGGTGCAGAAGCTCTACGCCATTCCCGCCGCGACCGCGTTGCAGGCCAACAGTATCGCGACGCTGTTTTTGAGCCTGGGTTGCGTGACGTTCGGCGCGCTGGCCGACAGGTTCGGCGCGGGGCGTGTGTTGATGGGCGGCTGCACGCTGCTGGGTATTACTTCAGCGCTGTTCTATCAGCAGATGGCGGTTGCGCCGCAAAATATTAACGGGCTATATGCGCTGTGTGGCTTCTGCGTCGGCGTGATCGGCGTGGTGCCGAGTGTTGCGGTCAAGGCGTTTCCGCCGGTAGTACGTTTTTCCGGGCTGTCCTTTTCCTATAACGTCGCCTACGCCGTATTCGGCGGGCTCACGCCGGTTGTGGTGAGTATGCTGTTGCCGCTCGACCCGCTGGCACCGGCACATTATGTGGAGGCCTTGAGCGTGGTGGGCGTGATGATAGGGCTGTATCTGCGTCGGCGTGAAGTGCTTATCGGGTAAACGGTGTTTATGCGACAATGCGCGCCGCGAAATAACCTGCCGTGCACGGATTCGGCAGGGTGCAATAAGCGTAGCGCATTGCACCGGATGTTTCTTTCGCGAATACAGTATGCATTGATTATCGTGCCATACACGGGCTAATTTTTCGGGATAAAACGTGTCTTTAGAAAATCTCAAACAATTGCTGGCGGCTGACATGGCCGCGGTAGATCAGGTGATCCGTGCGCGGCTGCATTCGGAAGTGCCGCTGGTCAACCAGGTCGGAGAATACATCATCAACAGCGGCGGCAAGCGCCTGCGCCCGGCGCTGGTAGTGTTGTCCGCCCATGCCTTCGGCTATCGTGGCAAGCATCACCACGATCTGGCTGCGGTGGTCGAATTCATCCATACCGCCACCCTGCTGCACGACGATGTGGTGGACGAATCCGATCTGCGGCGCGGGCGCGAGACCGCCAACGCGCTGTTCGGCAACGCCGCCAGCGTACTGGTAGGCGACTTTCTGTATTCGCGCGCGTTCCAGATGATGGTCGAAGTGGGTGAAATGCGCGTGATGCAGACGCTGGCCGATACCACCAATATCATCGCCGAGGGCGAGGTGCTACAACTGCTCAACTGTCACGATGCCGACGTGGACATCCCCAGCTACATGCGTGTGATCCACTACAAAACCGCCCAGTTGTTCGAAGCGGCGATGCGGCTCGGCGCGATCTTGTCCGGCGCATCGGAGGATGAAGAGGGGGCAGCGGCGAAATACGGTATGCACCTCGGTACCGCGTTTCAATTGATAGACGACGTGTTGGATTATTCCGCCGACGAGGCGCAGACCGGCAAGCATCTTGGCGACGACCTCGCTGAAGGCAAACCGACCCTGCCGCTGATCTATGCGATGCAGCACGGCAGCACGGAGCAGAGCGCGGTGGTACGCGGTGCGATTGAACAGGGAGACGTGGGGCAATTCACCGAAGTGCTGAAAATTATCCACGCTACCGGCGCACTGGATTTCACCCGCCAGCAGGCGCTGCACGAAGCCGAAGCGGCATGTGAGGCCATTGCATCACTTGCCGATTCAAAACACAAACAGTGTCTGCTAGAATTGGCACACTTTGCCGCGACGCGGCAATTTTAGAAGTTACCTTTAGTTTCATTCGGAGCGTGGCTCAGCCTGGTAGAGCACTGCGTTCGGGACGCAGGGGTCGGAGGTTCGAATCCTCTCGCTCCGACCAATCGAAAAGCCGCGAATCCATTGGGTTCGCGGCTTTTTTCTTGCCTGGCAGCCAAGTTGTAATAATCCTACATTCCTCTGTTGGCGAAGAGTTATCAGGTGTTTCAGCGGGTTATGCCGCTTCTGTAGGTGCGAATTCATTCGCGCATAACTTGTTGAGCGTGCGAATGAATTCGCACCTGCCAACCCCTCAACTGAGGATTTTAGGATAATTGCACTTGGGCACAAAAAAATGGTTCACACCGAATTTCTGGCCGTCGTATCCTCGGCCTTTAATGTCCGGTTTTAAGTTTTTCGAACAATCACTTTTAACCCGGCATCGGCAGTCGGCTTTGCAAACTCATTGCCCGGAATGAGTCATACACAAAATTCGTAAAACCTTGGGTATCTCTAGCTACATTTATTCCAGCACTACGTTGGCTGTGCGTGTAACTTAATACCTAGCGCCGTTGTGACTTTGAGAATAGTTGCA
>CAZMWC010000317.1:0-2542 GCA_964569805.1 uncultured Gallionella sp. | reverse complement strand
ATCACAACGATGGCAAGCGGTTTCTGAATTTCCGAGCCGGGGCCGGTGGCAAACAGCAGCGGCAACAGCCCCAAAGCGGTGATGCTGGCCGTCATCAGCACCGGACGTAAGCGACGCTTCGCGCCTTCAAACACGACTTGGGCAATGTCTATACCCTCGGCGTGCAGCTGGTTGAAGTAGGACACCATCACCACGCCGTTAAGCACCGCAATTCCCAGCAGCGCGATAAAGCCGACCGAGGCGGGAACCGACATGTATGCGCCGCTCGCCCACAACGCCAGTACACCACCAATCAAGGCAAACGGGATGTTGGTCAGCACCAAGGCGGCTTGTCTGACTGAGCCGAACGTGGCGAACAGCAGCATGAAGATCATGCCCAGCGCCCCCGGAATGACGATGCTGAGCCGCGCCGCCGCGCGTTGCTGGTTCTCGAATTCCCCGCCCCAAGTCAGGCGGTAACCTTCCGGCAGTTTGATTTGCGCGGCAACGGCAACCTTGGCTTCATCGACGAAACCCACCAGATCGCGCTCATGCACATTGCTTCGCACCACCACCATGCGTTGGCCGTTTTCCCGATCCACTTTGACCGGGCCATCCATGCGCTCCAGTTTGGCGACCGCCGTCAGCGGCACGCTTTGTCCGCCGGGCAGCGGCAGCGTGAGCGCGGAAAATAGCGCAGGAGATTGTTGAATGTCGCTTGAACCGCGCATGACCAGCGGAGTGCGTCGCCCGCCTTCAATCACGATGCCGAGTTGCTGGCCTTCGATCTGGCTGCGCAGGGTGCTGCCGATGTCCTCCACGTTCAAACCCAAACGCCCCGCCGCGAGACGGTCTATCGCCACGCGGTAATACTGCACACCACTATTCTCCGTGGTGTACACATCCTGGCTACCCTTGATGCCTTTCAGCACCTTGACCATTTGCTCGGCGGTTTCGTTGAGCTTATCCAAGTCTGCACCAAAGATTTTGATCGCGATATCACCGCGTGCGCCGGTCAGCATTTCAGAAACGCGCATGGCAATGGGTTGGCTGAAACTGTAGGAAACACCCGGCATTTGATCCAGCACCTTGCGCAATTCGCCTAGCAGCCATTCCTTGTTTGGCTCGCGCCATTCTTTCATGGGTTTGAGCACTAGGAAGGAGTCGGTCTGGTTAAGCCCCATCGGGTCCAGGCCAATCTCATCGGAACCGGCACGCGCCACGATGCTTTTTACTTCTGGCACTTGCACCATGATGGCTTGCTGAATTTTCAGATCGAGTGCCGCCGTTTGCTCCAGGCTGACGGAGGGTAATTTTTCAATACCGACGATAATGTCTCCCTCGTCCATTTCCGGCATGAAAGTCTTGCCGATCTGGGTGTACACGGCAGCGGTGACAACCAGCATGACCAGCGCACCGATGATGACCACACGCTCTTTATTTAATGCGCGTTGCAGCAGCGGCGCGTAAATACCCATCGCCTTGCGCACCAGCCACGGCTCCTGGTGGCTGACCCGCTTGAGCAGAAAGGAAGCGAGCATCGGCACCACGGTCAGCGACAGCAGCAGCGATGCGGCCAGCGCGAACACGATGGTCAGCGCCACCGGAATGAACAGCTTGCCTTCCAGCCCTTGCAGGGTCAGCAACGGCAGGAACACGATGATGATAATGGCGACCCCTGCGGCAACGGGTGTAATGACTTCTTTCACCGCGCGAAAAATGACATGCAGATGCGACAGCTTGCCGATATTTGTATCCTGCGCCAGATGCGACTCGATGTTTTCCACCACCACGACCGCCGCGTCCACCAACATGCCGATTGCGATGGCCAGGCCGCCGAGGCTCATCAGGTTGGCGGACATGCCGAACTGCTGCATCAGAATAAAAGTGGACAGCATGGCAAACGGCAAAGTGATCGCTACCACAATGGCTCCGCGCAGGTTGCCAAGGAACAGCACCAGCAGGATGACGACCAGCACGATAGCTTCGATGATGGCTGTGGAGACGGTTCTGACGGCGCGCTCCACCAGACTGCCGCGATCATAAAACACCTTGGTGGTGATGCCTTGCGGCAGCGCGGGCGCAATTTCCGCCAATTTGGCTTTTACTGCAACGACGACTTTCTGCGCATTCGCGCCGCGCAGGCCGACCACTATCCCTTCCACCGCTTCGCTTTGCCCGTCCTTGGTCACGACACCGAGGCGTGTCAGGCTGCCGATGCGCACTTGCGCGACATCACTGACGCGGATCGGATTGCCGCCCGGACTGGCGACGACGATGTTGCGCACATCCTGAAGATTGCCGATGTTGCCTTCGGTACGCACCAGCAGCGCTTCATCGCCATCATTAAGGCGTCCAGCGCCATCGTTATGGTTGTTGGCTTGTATGGCTTGTTGCAGCATGGCAAAAGAGATGCCGTGCATGGCGAGTGCATGGTGATCGGGAACCACTTCGAAAGTGCGCACCGAGCCGCCTATCGTATTGACATCTGCTACACCGGGCAGGGTGCGCAAGGCGGGCCGTATCACCCAATCCAGAATGGTGCGGCGCTCCTGCAGGGAGA
>CAZMWC010000316.1:0-2555 GCA_964569805.1 uncultured Gallionella sp. | reverse complement strand
CGGCGGCCAGCGCATTCAGGCTGAACGAGGCGACGATACCGGCGGCGATAAGAGTTCTGGTAATGGCATTCATGATTTTCTCCTGGTGGTTATTCTTACTGTGTCATGAAGCGATCAAGGGATGCAGTGCAAGGCAAAATCGGACGAGGAAGCGCAGTTTACATGCCGGTAAATGAGCATTCCGAGTTCGATTTTAACGCCGCAATGCGCCCTTCAGCGCTTCATGACACAGTAAGATTATGGTCATGCGCCGTAATCGGCGTGGAATGCATGATGCGGTTGGACTGTAAACGAAGTGTTTGCGCCAGCCGCTGGTTTGTAAGAATTTGTTTCAGTATGCCCCGCCAGTCACAATTTTTTACGGCTGTACCGCCTATTCGAATTATCATGCGGCCATGAGCAACCCGCAACGTATCCTTATCATCGACGACGACGCGCGCCTGCGCGAACTGCTGCTGCGCTATCTCGGCGAGCAGGGCTTCGATGCCCGCGCCGTCCACGATGGCGCGGCGATGGATAAAGCGCTGCGCGTCGGACGTTTTCATCTGCTGGTGCTGGATCTGATGCTGCCCGGCGAAGACGGGCTGGCGATCCTGCGCCGGTTGCGCGGGGCGGGCGAGAATGTGCCGGTGATTCTGCTCACCGCCAAGGGAGACGATATCGACCGCATCATCGGGCTGGAGATGGGAGCGGACGATTATCTGCCCAAACCGTTCAACCCGCGCGAGCTGGTGGCGCGCATCAATGCGGTGCTGCGGCGCAAGAGTTCGCAGCCCGTTGGCGCACCGGATGCCGAGGAAAAGAGTGTTGCCTTTGGCGATTGCGAACTGAATCTCGCCACGCGCGTGCTGACCAGATCAGGCGCGCCGCTCTCCCTGACCACTGGCGAGTTTGCGCTGCTTAAAGCTTTGGTGACGCATCCGCGCCATCCGCTGTCGCGCGACAAGCTGATGGAGCTGGCGCGCGGGCGCGAACTTGACCCGTTTGATCGTGCCATCGACGTGCAAGTGTCGCGGCTGCGCAAACTGATCGAACCGGACCACGCCAAACCGCGCTTCATCCAGACGGTGTGGGGGCATGGTTATGTGTTCGTACCGGATGGAATCAAGACGTGAATCTCTTTCCCAAGACTCTGTTGGCACGATCTTTTCTGCTCATCGCGGTATTGATCATGCTTTCGCTGATGTCGTCTTTGGCGATTTTTCGCTATCTCCAGGTGGAGCCGCGTGCGCAGCAAATGGCGCAACTGGTGGTGTCGGTGGTGAATTTGACGCGCGCGGCAGTGTTATCTGCCGCGCCGGAATGGCGCGGCGCGCTGCTGGATGAATTGGCCGAAGCGGAAGGGCTGCGCGTGCGGCCGGCGGAGAGCGGTGATGTGCTCAAACCTTTGCCGGAACACCCCGCAGAATTACATTTGATGGCAGAAAAAATTCGCCATCGTCTGGGTGGCAACACCCGTCTTGCTGCGGAGCGCAACGGTGTGGAAGCCCTGTGGGTAAGCTTCTTTATCGGCAATGAAGAATTCTGGGTGGCCGTTCCCCGAGAGCGTGTCGAGCGGCCGGTGTCGCAACGCTTGCTGGTGTGGGGCGGGCTGGTGCTAGTGCTGGCCTTGCTTGGCGGATACTTCATCGCACGCCAGGTGGCACGTCCTCTGAAACGCCTTGCGCGAGCGGCACGACAGGTAGGGCAGGGTGCGGTGCCGCCGCCGTTGCCGGAGCAGGGCGCGCAGGAAATCGCCGAAGTATCGCGTGCCTTCAACCAGATGTCCGCCGACCTCGCCGCCAATGAACGTGAGCGTGCTCTGGTGCTGGCGGGAATCTCGCATGACTTGCGCACCCCGCTGACACGGATGCGGCTGGCTGCCGAGTTGAGCGCGGATGAATCATTGCGCGAGGGGTTGGTCGCCGACGTGGAACAAATGGACGCGGTAATCGGGCAATTCCTCGACTATGCCCGCCTGGACGAGAACGAAGCGGCGATTCCAACCGATGTTCCCGCTTTGGTGCAAGACGTTGCCGAACGCTTCAGGGGGCAAGCACGATCACTCACACTCGATTTGCAGCCGATGCCGCCGCTTGCCGTCAGGCCGCTGTTGTTGAAACGCGCACTGGGCAATTTGCTGGATAACGCCATCAAACATGGCGGCGGAGAAATCACCGTGCAGCTCAAGCATGAGGGCGGCCAGATGGTGCTGGCGGTGGCTGATCGCGGCGCAGGCATTCCCGATGCGCAACGCGAAGCCGTGAAGCGGCCGTTTGTCCGTCTGGAAGTTGCGCGCAGTGATGCGGGCGGGTCCGGGTTGGGGCTGGCCATTGCAGAGCGCGCCGCGCGCCTGCATGGCGGGGAGTTTCTGCTGGAAGATCGTGCAGGTGGAGGCTTGGTGGCGAAGCTGGTGTTGCCAGCTACCGCAGGATGAGGGGGTAGGGTGTCAATAAGCGAAGCGCATTGCACCGGATGTTCGGGCAAGGCACATCCGGCGCAATGCCCCCCGTTGCCATTCTGTGGCGTAGATACTCTGTTCGGAGACAAGCACTTTTTCTGTAGTTTTTGCATTT
>CAZMWC010000315.1:0-2559 GCA_964569805.1 uncultured Gallionella sp. | reverse complement strand
GGCTTGAGCAGGTCGAACAATTTTTTCAACCGCTTGGCCAGTGCGGCATGTTTGGCCAGCAGCCTGTCGATGTCCGCCGCACTGCCGGGCGGGTGCAGGGCTTCATACACGCTGACCCAGTCCGGGCGATAGCTCTGGTTGAGATAATCCCATTCGTGGTAATGGCGTGGCGGCAAGCCTTTTATTTCCTCGCCCGGCTCGATCTTGCGCGGCTCGTCGAAGGCATCTTCCTCGTCGCCTTCCTCGATGAATTTCCACATCTGGCGGTTGTCGTCACGGTAGCTCACTACCGTGTCCTTGAAGTGGATCTTGGCAAGCTGGTCACTTTGCCGACGCGTTTTTGCCACGAAGGAAACGGCCAGATCGGCGATTTCCGGTGTGCTCATCTCGCCCTGCTGCATCAATGCGTTAAAGCGTTGCGCAAACTCGATGACATGCGGGTTTTTATACGGATGGCGCAGGTCGAGAATGGCGCGCGACAGCATCGCCAGACGATGGCGTACTCCGGATTCCTTTTCCGGGTCGCACGCATCCTCCGCCGGAGCCGGATGCAATGCCATGAAGATCCGGCGCAAGCCCGGATACTCGCGCATCGCCAGATATTCCACGCGGCTGTCTTCCAGAAACTCGGTTGCCATGCGTTGGAACGGACTGAAATTATCGGCGAATATCGCGCTGGTCCAGCGGCGGTGAGCGGCAATATGCGCCAGTGCGGCGCGATAGCGGTCTATGCCCAGAATCCGATTAACCGTTCGCCCTGAGCTTGTCGAAGGGCTGTGTGGTTCGACAAGCTCACCACGAACGGTTACAAGACTGTCGGGAGAAGATGGAACGAAGTCCTCGTACACATCCGGCAACCGGATGCCAAGCTTGTCATAGTAGGGTATCGGTTGGCGCAGGATATCGAAGGCGGTGGAGTAGGGGATCAGGTAATTCTCGTCATGCCACAACCCGCGCAAATACATATCCAGCTGGCGCTCGTTATCCACCAATAGCGTGCCGTGCCGCTCGCGTTGCAGCACCGCGCGGCTGTCCGCCGATTGCAGGGTGAAATAATCGATCTGCCGTTCGGGGTGATCTTTGTAGTAGCGCACGCCATAGTCCACCCAGTTTTTCAGGCCAGACAACGAAAGCTGTCCGAGCAGATGCGGGATTTGCCTGAAAAAATCGGGCAGTCCCGGGCTGGGGAAGGTCTGATGGATGCCGTGAATTGAGCCGGTGGTACGCTCCATGAAATCCAGCACAATGTCCAGATAGTCACGCAATTGCTCCTGCGATTGCAAACGCCGCGCGGTAACCGGCAACGATTGCAGGAATGGCGTGATTGAATTGCCGTTAGGCGATTTCCACATCTTGCGGATGCATTCCATAACAGGGGGCAGCGCATCCTCACCCAAAGTTTTGGCCACGTCCGGCCAAGTTTCCAAAAAGATCAGGATAGGTTCCGCGCCGCGTCCCATCTTGCCGAGAAAACGCGCATTCTCGATGTATGCCTCCACACCTTGCTTTGAGAGTATGGACAGCGCCATCCGCATGCAATCGGCGAACACCGGCTCGACGCGCGGAAAGCCGCAATCAAGCTGCTTCCAGTAGGCTCCCAGTTCGGCGGGGATGGTTAATGTTTCCATGATATTTCAATCTTGGAACGCTTTTGTAGGAGCGGCCCCTGGCCGCGATTCGCACGCAGGGCGTGCTCCTACAAAAGCGCGCTTATCCAAACACCGCCTCGATTGCATGATCCAGCGTGTCGCGGATGTCCGCATCGTCGGTGATCGGGCGCACCAATGCCATGCGGCATGCGGCTTTCGGCTCGACACCGCCTTTGATCAGCATTGCCGCATACACCAGCAGGCGTGTCGAGATACCTTCGTCCAGCCCGTGTCCTTTGAGATTGCGCGCGGCTTGGGCGATCTTCACCAACTGCGTTGCCAGCCCGGCTTCGATACCGGACTCTTTGCCGAGAATTTCGGCTTCAAGCGCTGCTGCCGGATAGTCGAACTCGAACGCGGTGAATCGCTGCTTGGTGGATTGCTTCAAATCCTTCAGCAGGTTTTGGTAGCCGGGGTTGTACGAAATCACCAGTTGAAAATCCGGGTGAGCGGCAAGCAGCTCGCCCTTCTTGTCCAAAGGCAAAGTACGGCGGTGATCGGTCAGCGGATGGATCACCACGGTGGTGTCCTGGCGCGCCTCGACGATCTCGTCGAGATAGCAGATCGCACCGATGCGCGCGGCAGTGGTTAACGGCCCGTCCAGCCAGCGCGTGCCGTTGGCATCAAGCAGATAGCGCCCGACCAGATCGGAAGCCGTCATGTCCTCGTTGCATGCCACCGTGATCAGCGGCCTGTCGAGTTTCCAAGCCATGTATTCGATGAAGCGCGATTTGCCGCAGCCGGTCGGGCCTTTAATCATCACCGGCAGGCGCGCGGCATAGGCGGCTTCGTACAGTACGACCTCGTCGTGCTGCGGCTGATAGAACGGCTCTTTGTGAACCTTGTATTGTTCCTTGTCGCTCATCGCAACCTCCAAAGTGCGTATACCCCTCCGGGGGATGGGAGCGCC
>CAZMWC010000314.1:916-2560 GCA_964569805.1 uncultured Gallionella sp. | reverse complement strand
ACGCGCGTCGGCAACCACAACTGGATCATGGCCTACGTGCATCTGGCGCACGATTGCCAAATCGGCGACCACACCATCTTCGCCAACAATGCACAACTGGCCGGGCATGTCCATGTCGGCGATTACGCGATCCTCGGCGGCTTTACCGTGGTGCACCAGTTCGTCAGGATCGGCGCGCACATTATCACCGGCATGGGCACGATTTTATTGCAGGACGTGCCGCCTTACGTGCTGGCTTCCGGCAATCCTTCTGCACCGCACGGAATCAATGCCGAAGGGCTGAAGCGGCGCGGTTTTTCCAGTCCGGCGATCATGGCGGTCAAGCGTGCCTACAAGACACTGTACAAATCCGGCTTGAGCCTGGACGAAGCCAAGGCTGCCATTGGTTCACAACTGGCGGAGCATGCGGAATTGCAGCTGCTGGCAGATTTTCTTGCCGATTCACAGCGCGGCATTGTCCGCTAACAGGCCGTTTCAATGCAGCAAAAAACCATCGTTATCGGTATCGTTGCGGGTGAAGCATCGGGTGACATGCTCGGTAGCCACCTGATGGCAGCCTTGAAAGAGGCGCGCCCGGAAATTCACTTCATTGGTATCGGCGGGCCGAAGATGCAATCAGTTGGCATGGAAACGCTATTCCCGATGGAAAAGCTGGCAGTGCGCGGCTACGTCGAGGTATTGCGCCACTACCGTGAGATCGTCGGCATCCGCAGCAAGCTGCGCACCTACTTTTCAAATAACCGTCCAGAACTGTTCATCGGCGTGGATGCGCCGGATTTCAACCTCGAGCTCGAGCTCGCGCTCAAACAGCGCGGTATTCCCACCATCCACTATGTCAGCCCGTCGATATGGGCGTGGCGCGGCGAGCGCATCAACAAAATCAAGCGTGCCGTCTCGCACATGCTGGCCTTGTTCCCGCATGAACCCAAGCTGTATCAGCAGGCGGGCATCCCGGTGGATTATGTCGGGCATCCGCTCGCCGACATGCTACCGGAGTATCCCAAGCGCGCCGAAATGCGCGAGACCATGCGCATCCCGCTGCAAACCAAAGTATTCGCCTTTCTGCCAGGCAGCCGCCAGAGCGAAGTGAAGCATCTTGCGCACACTTACATCGAGACCGCCAAACTGATTCTGCAACAACTGCCGGAAGCACGTTTTCTGGTGCCGCTGGTGAGCCGCGAGACGCGCGGCATCTTCGAGCAAGCGCTATATGACTGTGATGCGCAGCAATTGCCGATGACGCTGCTGTTCGGACACGCGCAGGACGCGATGATCGCCGCCGATATCGCGCTGGTGGCCTCCGGTACGGCGACGCTGGAATGCGCGCTGCTCAAGCGGCCGATGATCATCACCTACAAGATGCCCGCGTTTTCCTGGTGGATGATTAAGCGCAAACGCTACCAGCCGTATTTCGGCCTGCCCAATATCCTGTGCGAACGCTTCGTTGTTCCGGAGTTGATCCAGGAAGATGCCACGCCGGAGAACCTCACGCAAGCGTTGCTCAACCTGCTTAACGACAAGGCTGCGGTAGCCGAACTCGAACAGGTGTTCCATGCTTTGCACCAAAGCCTGCGCCAGAACACGGCGCAAAAAGCAGCGGCGGCCATCTTGCCGTATTTAGGGCATCTCTAAAAATTCAAAGTT
>CAZMWC010000314.1:0-906 GCA_964569805.1 uncultured Gallionella sp. | reverse complement strand
GAGTAATTTTTTGTGAGCAACGCAGTATTGCGACGAAATTTGGGTTTTTAGAGATGTCCTTTACCGCCAGAAGCAGCCTGAAACTTGGCAAGGCAAAGCATTGCTGTGCACCCCGTAAGGGCAATTCACGAATTGTCCGGGCGATTCGTGAATCGCCCCTACCCACCATGTCGGGCGTAGCCCGACCTACATTTACCCCGGCACGCCCGGCTTAAGGGAGAGGGAAAAATTACTCAAGCTATCATCCTGATTTGCGGCGTGGACGAAGCTGGGCGCGGCCCATTGGCCGGGCCGGTGAGCGCGGCGGCGGTGATCCTCGACGATGCCAACCCCATCGCAGGCTTGGCGGACTCGAAGAAACTTTCCGAACGGCAACGCGACCAGCTCGCCCCCATCATCCGCGAACGTGCGCTGGCCTGGGCGGTAGCTTACGCTGATGTCGAAGAAATTGACCGGCTCAACATCCTGCAAGCCACGCTGCTGGCGATGCGCCGTGCCGTGCTGGCGCTCGACATCCGGCCGCAGCAAGTGCTGGTGGACGGCCTGTATTGCCCGCAGACCGGTATTTCCAGCCAGGCTATCGTCAAGGGCGACAGCAAGGTTGCCGCCATTTCCGCCGCCTCGATTTTGGCTAAAACCGCGCGCGATGCGCTGATGCTGCAACTGCACGACCAGTATCCGCACTACGGCTTCGCCGACCACAAGGGCTATCCCACCGCCGCGCACCTCGCCGCCTTGCGCGAGCACGGCGTGTCCGAAGCGCATCGCAAGAGCTTCAAGCCGGTGCGTGAGCTTTTGCTTGGAAACAATGAAAAAAATGGCGCAGAATAACGCTTATTGAGTGATGGGAACCTCTATAAACCCAAATAATCCATTAGAAAAAACTGTGTTATACCGGCGCAGGCC
>CAZMWC010000313.1:0-2576 GCA_964569805.1 uncultured Gallionella sp. | reverse complement strand
GAAAGAGGTCAGGCCGCCCGTACCGAACAACCCGGCACTGCCGATGTCCAGCGTGGTGCCGGCCAAATCCAGCATGGTGCTAAAGTTGACACTGCCACCTGTACGACTGTAACGCCCCGCACCCAAGTCGGCCAAGGTGAACAGGCTACCCAAGTTCAATATTCCGCTGCTGACGTTGACCGTACCGGGGTTAGTCCAGCTGGTCGGGGTGATGTTCAGCGTGCCGCCGCTAACATTGGTTGTACCGCTGTTGGTGAAGGTGGTCGGGCTGACGGTCATCGTCCCCGCAGTGGATGATAGTGTGCCGCTGTTGGTAAAAGTGCCTGGGTTAATGGTAAAAGTCTGCCCCGCCGTATTGGAAATAATCGTCCCGGCATTGATGATAGTGACCACGCCCCAGTCATCCAGTATGCCGTAACCTTGCAGGGTGATGCCGTTGTCGATTTGTAGCGTTTGGCCCGGCGTACCATAATTGGCGGATACATACCCACCCGCGCTATTCAGCGTGGCCGTACCCACACCATTCTGCACGGCAATGTGCTGGACTCCGGCAGTGCCAAAATTCCAACTGCTACTCCCCTTGTTTACTGTCACGCCGTTCGCCAGTGTGATGCCGTTGTAAATATTGAGAGTGCCATTTTCGGTCAAATTGCTGCCGATAATCACGCCATCCAATATGGCGTTACTGGCGGTCAGTGCGGTGCCATCATTGCTCACCACCGTGCCGCCCGTAATAGTACCGCTGAGGCTGGTCAGCCCGCCTGCGCCAAATATTCCTGCACCGCCGATGTCCAGCGTGTTGCCCGCATTATTCAACGTGCCGGTGAGATTCACGGTACTGCCCGCCGTGCGTGTGAAAGTGGCAATACCTGCCGAAGTTAAAGCGCCGACCAGATTCAATGTGCCGCCGCTGCTCCAGGTTCTGTTTGCTCCAAGCGTACCGGCGGTAAAGTTCGTCGTCGAACCAGTCTGTGTGGTCAGCGTAGAATTCGCTGTGGCGTCTATCGTGCCACTCGACCATGTGAGTGTGCCGCCCGCCGCGATGGTAATCGCACCTATGCCAGTCAACGTACCGCCACTAATAGTGGTGGTTCCCCTGAAAACAGATGCGCCTGCCAATGACAGGCTGCCGCTCGATAAGGTCAAACTGCCATCGCATGTAAGCACATTGGCAGATTGCCCTGCGGTGGTGACGAATACCGTGCCAGCCCCTGAACCGATGTAGAGATCAGTTGCCGTAGTTGGGGCAAGATCATTGCTCCAGTTGAGAGCATCCGCCCAATTCGTCGTGCCCGCTCCACCATCCCAGAAGATAGAGGCAAGGCTATTCGCCGTTACCGCCAGCGTAAGACCTGTAGTTGAATAGGTTGGTGCCTGGGTAAAGCTGCCTGTATTAATTGTGGCGAATGTTGTGCCACCCAATCCACCCGTTGCGGCAACAACAGGGTAGGAGCCGATATCGCCGCCACCGGAAAGGTTAAGCGTACCGCCAGTCAGGGTTGCCGTGCCGGAAACACTAAGTTTGTCGTAGTCGCCAGCAAGCGGACTGTTGATGCCGATGTTCAGGTTGCTGCCCGTACCCATTACCAGATTGCCGGTAATGGAAAGCGTACCGGTGGTATCCGCCACAACTATACCGGGGGCGATGCTGCCGTTATTGGTGAGTGTGCCTGTACCAACATTGATGGTGCCCGCACCCGTCAATGTGCCGGTGTTGGTGAAGCTGGCGCCACGATTGAAAGTAGCGCCGGATGCGACATTGATCGTGCCGGACTGCGTGAAGGTCGTCGGGCTGACGGTCATCGTCCCCGCCGCCACGCTCAGCGTGCCGCTGTTGGTGAAGTTGCTGGTGCCAAGGGTGAAGGTCTGCCCAGCAGTATTGCCTATGATCGTGCCCGCGTTGATGAGGGTATTCGCACCCCAGTAATTCGACACGGTGCCGTAGCCCTGCAGCGTGACGCCGCTGTCGATTTGCAGCGTATCCCCTCCCGAACAACACGCGGCGATACCCACGTAAAAAGTGCCGCCCGCATTATTGAGCGTGGCTGTTCCCGTGGTGGCAATGTGGTTGACCCCGGCACCGAAGTTCCATTGCCCGTTGCCCTTGTTCACCGTCACTCCGTTCGCCAGCGTGAGGTTGTTTTTGATGGTGAAGCTGCCGCTGGTGGTCAGGTCGCTGCCTATCGTCACGCCGTCCAGCGCGCCCGTGATGTTCAGGGTGGTGCCGTCGCCACTCAGCACGGTGCCGTTCTTGATCGTGCCGCTCACGGCGCTCAGGCCGCCCGCGCCGAACAGCCCGGCACCGCCGATGTCCAGCGTGCCACCACCCAAGTCCATTGTGGTGTTCAGGTTGACGGTGCCGCCGGTGCGGCTGTATTTCGCTGCTCCCGTCAGATCGGCTACCGTAAATAGGCTTCCCAGATTCAGGATGCCGCTATCCACGTTGATCTTGCCGGGGTTCGTCCAGTTGGTCGGCGCAATGTTCACCGTGCCGCCGCTGACGTCGATTGTGCCGCTGTTGGTGAAGGTCGTCGGGCTGACGGTCATCGTCCCCGCCGCCACGCTCAGCGTGCCGC
>CAZMWC010000312.1:0-2578 GCA_964569805.1 uncultured Gallionella sp. | reverse complement strand
TGAACATGCCGTATTCGTAGCGGATGCCCATGCCGTAGCCGGGCAGGCCGATGGTTGCCATCGAATCAAGGAAACATGCCGCCAGCCTTCCCAATCCGCCATTGCCGAGCGCGGCATCGAATTCGAGATCCGTTATTTTATCCAGATCAATCCCCTCCTCGATGCAGGCCTGGCGGACTTCATCGAGGAAACCGATATTGAGCACGCTGTTCATCAAACTGCGCCCGATGAGGAATTCCATGGAGAGGTAGTACACCCGTTTGGCATCGTTGCGGTAGTAGCGGCGCATGGTTTCCATCCAGCGCTCGATCAGGCGTTCGCGCACGACTTTGGCGAGGGCAAAAAACCAGTCGCGGTCGGTGGCGGTGATCGTATCTTTGCCGACGGAGAAAATGAGATGGTTGGTCATCGATTGCTTGACCGAATCCAGACTGAGGTTGAGCGGTTTATGCTGGCGGTCTTTTGGCATCTTGTCCTCCCGGTCTGAAATCTCTGCGCGAATTTCATTCTCCACTTATTGCAGCGTTGCGTAAATCATCATTTTTCTGCTGGCCGGGGTGTATTATTGCTGCGCAGCATGAGCGATTTTGTGGCTGGCATGAGGCGGCCGCGCGGCTTGAATTGTTTCTTGGGGAGGATTTATGCGACTGGCGATGATCGGGCTGGGCAAGATGGGCGGCAACATGGTGCGCAGATTGCGCCGTGGCGGGATTGAGGTGGTCGGTTATGACCGGTCGGCGGAAGTCGTCGCACAGCTTGCCGCAGAGGAGGGGATGTTGGCCGCGGTTTCGGTGGCCGCTGCGGTGGCGCAACTGTCCAGCCCGCGCGTGGTATGGCTGATGTTGCCGAGCGGGGAAATAACCGAGCAGCAGATTCGCGCGCTGGCGCCGCTGCTGGCGAAAGGCGACATCATCGTGGACGGCGGCAATTCCAATTACCACGACAGCCAGCGGCGCGGCGCATGGCTGGCGGAGCAGGGTATCGGCTTCATGGATTGCGGCACCTCCGGCGGTGTCTGGGGGCTGGAGAACGGCTATTGCCTGATGGTCGGAGCGACAGCCGCAGTGGCAAAAACCATGGCCCCGGTTCTGCAAGCGCTGGCACCCGCCGCAGATCGCGGCTGGGCGCATGTCGGGCCGGTCGGCGCGGGGCATTTTACCAAGATGATCCATAACGGTATCGAGTACGGCATGATGCAGTCCTTCGCCGAAGGGCTGGAATTGTTGCGTGGCAAGCAGGAATTCGCGCTCGACCTGGCGCAGATTACCGAGCTGTGGCGGCACGGTTCGGTGGTGCGCAGCTGGCTGCTCGATCTCACCGCGGAAGCGCTGAAGCATGACCAGGAACTGGCGCAGGTGGCACCCTATGTGCCGGACTCCGGCGAAGGGCGCTGGACGGTGGTGGAGGCGGTCGACCAGGGTGTCGCCGCGCCGGTGCTGACCCTGGCGTTGCAGATGCGCTTCAACAGCCAGAACGAAACCGGTTACGGCTATCGTTTGCTCTCTACCATGCGCAATGCTTTTGGTGGCCACGCGCTCAAACATACGAGCGCACAAGGGATATGCTGACATGAAAATTCCGGAGCCCTGCACATTGGTTATTTTCGGCGCGGGCGGCAACCTGAGCCGGCGTAAATTGATTCCGGCATTATTCCGTCTGGAAGCGGCAAAACGCCTGCCGGAACAGATGGTGATATTGGGCTGCGACATCGTGCAGCGGCAGCACGAAGAGTGGTTGAACACCGTTGCGGAAATCCTGCGGCCGGTCTATCCGCAGGGGATAGATGAAATCGCGCTGCAGCGCTTTTGCGCGCGGCTGCATTATTTTGCCGTTCCACCCGGCGATGATGCTGCCTACTCGCGTCTGCGGCAGCTGATCGAAGAGAACGCGGATTTTCCTCCCAATGCGGTTTTTTACATGGCGGTGCGGCCGGCGGACTATCCTGCCATTGTCGAAAAGATGGGTAGCGTGGGATTGCTCCAGCAGAAGAACGGCTGGCGGCGCGTCGTGATCGAAAAACCCTTCGGCTACGATTTGCTGAGCGCACAGACGCTGCAGGCGAGCCTCTACCGGCACCTGGACGAACCGCAGATTTACCGCATCGACCACTATCTCGGCAAGGGCACGGTGCAGAACGTGATGGTATTCCGCTTCGCCAACCTGCTGCTGGAACCGCTGTGGAACCACCATTACATCGACCATGTGCAGATCACGCATTCCGAAACACTGGGTGTCGAAGGGCGCGCCGATTACTATGAAGGCGCCGGCGCGCTGCGCGACATGATCCAGAGCCATTTGCTGCAACTGCTGGCGCTGATGGCGATGGAGCCGCCGGTAACCATGTCAGCAGAACACCTGCGCGACGAAAAAGTGAAAGTGCTGAAAGCGATTCGCCCGATCACACAAAACTCGGTGCATGCCCACGCCTTCCGCGGCCAGTACAGCAGCGGCAGCATCGACGGCAAGACGGTTCCAGGCTATCTGGAAGAACCCGGTGTGGCAGAGGATAGCACCACCGAAACTTATGCGGCGCTGAAGCTGTTCATCGACAACTGGCGCTGGGCAGGTGTGCCGTTCT
>CAZMWC010000311.1:0-2607 GCA_964569805.1 uncultured Gallionella sp. | reverse complement strand
CCTTTTCTGTTCCGCGTGTAGTGTTCAGTCATGGCGCGTGTCTTGTGTCCAAGTAGCTGCTGTGAGCGTGCCAGATCGTCTGTGTCGGTTGCAGTCTTGGCACGAATATCCCGAAACTGAAAATCAACTCCAGCGGCTTTCCTTGCCTTGTCGAAACGTGTGCGCAACGCGCCATAAGTCAATCGCTGGCCGCTCCCATCCTGCAGCAGTGCATCGCCGCCCTTGACGCTGTGCTGCCGCCCTGTGATGCGCTCGATCAGCGTTGCCAGCTCGCCCACAATGTTGATGCGTAGTTTCTTGCCTGTTTTGTTCTGCGTGAACCACAGCATCCCATCCCGAATATCGCCACGGCTCAACTTGAGCAAGTCGGCCGGCCGCTGCCCGGTGAGATAGGCCAAGTCCATTTCTTTTCGTCGTCAAACTCGACACCCTTTGATTCTAGGTAGTCGCGCAGCTTGGCGACTTGTTCCGGTTTCATGCCGTCACCGTAGTTGCGAAAGTGGCTGACGATGTGGCGGGGGATGCCTGTCTCGCGTGCCACTTCGGACACGCTCAGGCGCAAGGTTACGACTGCTGACTCAAAATCCTCTTTGGTGAGGGTTGCTTTCTGTACGACTGCCATGACGGCCTCCTATGCAATAAATCAACGCAACGCGCATTGAATGATTGCAGGCTATCACGCAAGAAACCACACTGCAAGCAATTTATGCAAAATTAATACTTTTGCATTGAATTGTTGCGACAGCTGCTTTAGGGGGCGGGTTTTAAGCTGCGTGGGGGCGGGATGTCGTCGTTGTCGACCTGTTCATCTGTTAATACGGGGCGGAGCGTGCCCCAATTGGTAAAAGCCCCGTCTGTGGATTGCTCTATAAATTTGTCGATCAATTGGTCTATTGGAAGGTGTTCAGAGTCCCTTCCAACATGTTCCAGCAGTTCATTATAGAGGCCTTTTTTTATCCAATGAGCCATGCTCATTAAAGCAGCCAGCTTGATGTCGTTGAGTTTGCCAGTAAGCATGGAAAACACAATATTGGCAATCGAATCCCGATCAGATGGGTTAAGTGCCAGCAACGCCAACGCAAGCCGAGAAGAAATATCTAAATCATCCCCAGCCAAAAACAGAGTGGTAGGCTGAAGAGCCCTGGCGGGAGATTCCGAACCAAAAAGAAGCCAATTGGGACTTACGCTTAGAACTTCACAGAGGAGCAAAATCTCGCGCGCTCCAGGCTTGTTGGTGCCGGTCTCATATAGAGAAAGCGCAGCGCGTGAAACGCCGATTTTATCGGCATCCAACATTTTTGAGCGTGTTTGTACCGCCTGTTGTGACAAGCCTAATCCATTACGCGCCTGGGAAATTCTGCGGCCAATTTCCAATGCAAGCTTGTCGCTTTTAGGCTTGTCCGTTGTCATATCGGCTGCGCTTTGTGTCAAACCATGGAGCGCTTTTCTCTTCTCAGTCATGGGTATTTATCGCTGTCATGCAGGGTGTTTGTCAGGCTGATTCACGCTGTCGGAAGCCTTGTCGTTACGTGTTTTGCACTTGATTACGGTGGCGCATTATTGCAGGAATGCCGGGCAGTGCGCCAGTGTCATCAGTGTTCAATCATCCTTACTGGCGAATTTGATTTCGCCAGCTTCCAGAATAGATTGATTCTTTGCGTCCTTGAGCATATTTTTAAGGTCTTTCATGAGTTCCTCCGGTGTCTCGCCAAAGGGGAGAGAGGGGGATTCAGTCATTCCAGAAATTTCTCCTCTGTCGTTGTAGTACACCTCGTGCAGGTAGTAACCGACACTTTCCGGCCCAGCGTTCGGAACAACCTTTTGGATGATGCGGTAGTTCCAAGTCATTTGGCTTTCTCCGATTATGGTCAACAGCGATGATTGAGTATCCACTTGCGGGATTCTTTGGAAACCTCTACGCCAGCGGCCTCGCACAGTGCAAAGTATTCATCCTTGAGAGCCTGCCGTAATTCGTCGCGGGTAGCCTTTACTGGGTACAGGTCCAAAAGCGAGTCGAGATAAATAGTCTTGATGTCTGCATTTGCTACGGCGTAAGCTACCCAGCTTGCATAGGGTTCGGGCGGAGGTAAAACTTTCTTCTTGGCTGTTTTACGGCGTTGCTTTTTGCTGTCGGATATGTGGTTTGCGGCTGAAACTCCTAGTTTTAATTGTGATAAAGACCGTTCAAACCAGCATGGTGGCTTGGCTTGCGGTATGACATTATCACAGGAATGCAGGGCAGTGCGCCAGTTGGTGAGAATCTGACCGGACAGTATCGCCATTTTTGACAGTTGTGGATCCAGTGACAGAAAATCAAAAACGGCTTGCAAAGGGCTGTAAGCCGAGAAAGTATCCGAACCTGACCAAAATTTATTGCCCAAACGAGACACCGGACACCGGCGCAAAACCAACCCCGCGCCCACCGGTTCGCGCCGGACGGCGGCGCGACTCGGGCAAAAATATTTGGGAGTTTCCCGAAGGTTTGAAACTTGCTGATATCCACACTTCCACATGGTCAGCAAAGTGCAACTAAATTTAGTTGCGGCACTCCCAGCTATTGGGTAGGATTCACGCATGGGAAAACATGAAAAGCTGCTGGCGAAGCTC
>CAZMWC010000310.1:0-2631 GCA_964569805.1 uncultured Gallionella sp. | reverse complement strand
CCCGCTCCTACAGGTGCCCGATTATAAGTGAAATATCGTAGGGTGCATTCCATGCGCCATTGCCATTGCTGCATGGAATGCACCCTGCCTCACTACAACATTTTGTGCGTTAACAGGAGTAGCATAACCATTTCATTCGAACCATCACAAGGAGCGAGACCATGACGAACATCGTGCAATTATTGGGTGATGAAGCCGAGCATTTGCTGAAGCATCGCTGTGCCGGCATCCCGAAGGAATCGCTGCATCTGCCGGGCGCGGATTACGTGGATCGCGTGGTGGCGATGAAAGACCGCAAGGTCGGCGTGCTGCGCAGCATGCAGGCACTGTACGGGCACGGACGGCTGGCGAACACCGGCTACCTGTCGCTGCTGCCGGTGGATCAGGGCGTGGAGCATTCCGGCGGCGCATCGTTCGCGCCGAACCCGATCTACTTCGACCCGGAGAACATCGTCAAACTCGCCATCGAGGGCGGCTGCAACGGCGTGGCCTCGACGCTCGGTGTGCTGGGTTCGGTGGCACGCCGTTATGCGCACAAGATACCGTTCATCGTGAAAATCAACCACAACGAGATGCTGACCTACCCCAACATCTACGACCAGACGCTGTTCGCTAGCGTGGAACAGGCGTTTGACATGGGCGCGGTGGCGGTGGGCGCGACCATCTTCTACGGCTCGGAACAATCGCGCCGCCAGATACAGGAAGTTTCCGAGGCGTTTGAGCACGCGCACGAACTCGGCATGGCGACCATACTGTGGGCCTATCTGCGCAACCCGGCGTTCAAGACTGCGGACAAGGACTATCACGTCGCCGCCGACCTGACCGGGCAGGCCAACCACCTCGCTGTCACCATCAACGCCGACATCGTCAAGCAGAAGATGGCGGAGAACAACGGCGGCTACAACGCGATCAAGTTCGGCAAGACCAGCCCGAAGGTATACAGCGACCTCACCACCGACCATCCTATCGACCTAGTGCGCTATCAGGTGGCGAACTGCTACATGGGGCGCGCGGGCTTGATCAATTCCGGCGGCGAATCGGGCAAAAATGACCTGCAACAGGCGGTGCGCACGGCGGTGATCAACAAGCGCGCCGGCGGCATGGGTCTGATCTCCGGGCGCAAGGCCTTCCAGAAGCCGATGCAGGACGGCGTTGCGCTGCTTAACGCGATACAGGATGTGTATCTGGCGAAGGATGTGACAGTGGCGTAATTCGGCTGGTTGGCCCAGCACGGATTGCCCTAAAAAGTGCAGTTAGAAAATTTATAAAGAAACATCATGGTGTTACAGGTTTTCGTAGGTGCGAATTCATTCGCACAGAACACGCTGATTGTGCGAATGAATTCGCACCTACGAAACACTCAACTGCGGCTTTTAGGATTACCCATTTTCCTTCGTGATTTTTGTGAATTAAACCCCAAACAGGTGCTGTTTCGAGTGCGGCGGATATTACGCCACACAAAATTGTTTCACCATGTCAACCAAATGGATAAGCAGCGCGTTTGCAGCAATGGCACGATTGTGCCATGACGTTGTCCACCCACTTGATTAGGAGTTCAAAATGAGCAAACTGTTATCCGCACTGATCGCTGCCGTATTCGCTGTTGTTTCTTTCTCCGCCGTTGCCGCTGACCCGGCTCCTGCCAAAGCGGCTGCTCCTGCCAAGGCAACTCCGGCAACTCCGGCTACGCCAGCGGCTGCTCCTGCCAAGGCAACTCCGGCTACGCCAGCTGTTGCTCCCGCCAAGGCAGAAGCAAAGAAAGAGGAAGCCAAGCCAGCCAAGAAAGCAAAGAAGGCAAAAAATCCTTGCGCAGCCAAGAAGTAAGAAAAGCAGTACTGGCCTGATACCGGGATACATCGCGGTCAGACCTGAAAAGGCGGGGTCAACCCCGCCTTTTTCTTTGCTATAGTGCGAAAATGATCTGGAAACCCAACGTTACTGTAGCCGCCGTTATTGAACGCGATGGAAAATTCTTGCTGGTTGAAGAAGAAACCGAGCAAGGTGTGCGCTTCAATCAACCGGCCGGACACCTGGAAGCCGATGAATCGTTAGTGGCTGCGGTCGTGCGCGAGACACTGGAAGAATCCGCCTATCATTTCGTTCCGCAACACCTGCTGGGCGTTTATCGCTGGCATTCCACCGAATCGGACACCACTTATCTGCGCTTTGCTTTCACCGGCACTATCGCCGGGCATGATGCCGATCGCCAACTCGACACCGGCATTCTGCAAGCCGTCTGGCTGACACCGGACGAGATTCGTGCCCGGCAGGCGCGGCATCGTAGCCCGCTAATCTTGCGCTGTATCGAAGACTATCTCGCGGGCAAACGCTATCCGCTCGATCTGTTGGTTCACTATGAGTAACGGGCAAGCTCGCTCCCCCTATCCAACTTTCCCCCGCAAGCGGGATAACCAGCGACTTGGCTGCGGTCGTTTGCAGCCTAGTCGAATGGCTAGTTGTTTCACCCAGAAAGGACAAACGTGAAAGGCAATCACAAACCCTGCCGAATCGTGGTCGGCATGTCCGGCGGCGTGGATTCCTCGGTCGCCGCGCTGCTGCTCAAGCAGCAGGGCTACGACGTGATCGGCCTGTTCATGAAGAACTGGGAAGACGACGACAGCGATGAATACT
>CAZMWC010000309.1:0-2646 GCA_964569805.1 uncultured Gallionella sp. | reverse complement strand
GGTGCGAATTCATTCGCACATAACCGCTTGTTCGTGCGAATGAATTCGCACCTACCTACCCCTCAACTGCGGTTCTTAGGTTTATAGGCTCTCCCTTTACATTCAAACAAGCGTTTGATACGCTGTGCCGCGTGCTTTCATCCTTCCCCACACAACCCGCAGAGGAGATCATCATGGCCAAAATCGTCGTCGTTTATCACAGTGGTTACGGGCACACCAAGAGGCAAGCCGAAGCCGTGGCGCAGGGTGCGGACGCGGCGCTGATCGCCATCAATGCCGAGGGCAACCTTACCGAGGCGGACTGGGCTGCGCTGGAGGCTGCCGATGCCATCATCATGGGTACGCCAACCTACATGGGCTGCGTGAGCTGGCAGTTCAAAAAATTCGCCGATGCCTCGTCCAAGCCGTGGTTCGGACAAAAGTGGAAGGACAAAATCGCCGCCGGTTTCACCAATTCCTCCACCATGAACGGCGACAAGCTCTCCACGCTGCATTACCTGTTCACGCTGGCTATGCAGCACAGCATGGTGTGGGTCGGCACCGGGATGTTGCCGGCCAACAAGAAAGCATCGCAGCGCAATGACGTGAACTATGTCGGCTCATTCTGTGGTGCCATGTCCACTTCGCCGGCGGATGCCTCGCCCGACGAAATGTCGCCGGGCGATCTGGAAACGGCGCGGCTGTTCGGCGTGCGCGTGGCGGAGACCACGGCGAGATTCAGGCAGACGTAGGGCGGATGAGCGCAGCGTTATCCGCCAAACGGGATTCTCATACGGCGGAAGGCGCTACGCTTTTCCGCCCTACGCCAGTTGTTTTAAGCCAGCAAAGTAGGATGGGTTGAGCGTAGCGATACCCATCCTACGGGCCACGAGCTGTAAATTTCCGGAAATTAATATGACTAAACTTGCCAGAAAAACTGCCCCCACCCTTTTGCTGTTTGTTCTGCTGTCCGCCTGCGGCGGCAAGGATCAGGCAACCGCACCCGGAGGCCCCGGTGCGGCGATGCCACCGCCCGAGGTGGAGGTCATTACGGTGACCGCCGGTAGTGCGACGCTTACCCAGGATCTGCCGGGGCGCATACAGGCATACCGTACCGCGCAATTGCGTGCACGCGTCGAAGGTGTGGTCGAAAAGCGGCTGTTTCAGGAAGGCAGTGAGGTAAAGGCAGGTACACCGTTGTTCCGTATTGATGCGCGCACCTATAAAGCCACCGCCGAGGCTGCGCGTGCAGATCGTGATTTCGCGCGCATCACGCTGGAGCGCTATAAGCCGTTGCTGGAGATTAGGGCCGTGAGCAAGCAGGAATACGACCTTGCGGCAACGAAGGCCAGACAGGCCGAGGCTATGTTGGCTCGCGCCGAACAGGACTTGGAGAACGCTTCCGTACCTGCGCCAATATCCGGGCGCATCGGCCGTGCTCTGGTGACCGAGGGCGCATTGGTTGGCAAGGGCGAGGCTACCCTGTTGGCAACTATCGAACAACTCGACCCAATTTACGTCAATTTCACCCAGCCCGGCGCGGATGTGCTGCGCCTGCGCCAAGCAATTTTGAGCGGCAAGTTTAAACGTGCCGAGTCTGCCGGTGTGGAGTTGCTGCTGGAAGACGGCAGCATCTATTCTTTACCGGGAAAGATTTTTTTCACCGACATGGCAACCGATCCTTCCACCGGCGCGGTCAGCTTGCGCGCCGAATTTCCCAACCCGCAGCGCGAGTTGCTGCCCGGCATGTTCGTGCGCATCCGCTTCCCCCAAGCCATGGCGGACAATACTATCCGTGTGCCGCAGCGTGCGGTGCAGGTCGGGCCGCAGGGGCAGTTCGTGATGATCGTCGCCCCCGACGGCAAAGCAGCGCCGTTGCCGATCAAAACCGGCGGCATGGCGGGCGCAGATTTTATTGTCAGCAGCGGGCTGAAGGGCGGCGAACAAGTCATTGTCAACGGTTTGCAGAAAGCGCGTCCGGGGACACCGGTAAAGCCCGTCCCGGCAGGACAGCCGCAACCGGCTGGCGCACCAGCTCCCGCAGCCAAGCCTTAAGGATCGCGTATGGAAACCTTTAGAAATTCACTTTTGCGGTATGAAGCGCAAAGAGCCGCGCAGTGAGCGACGAGACATATCGAATGAATAGGCAAGGAGCGAACGAGCACGCGATGCCGCGATTCGCCCGCAAAATGGATTTATAGAGGTTTCCACATGTTCGCTAAATTCTTCATCGACCGCCCGATCTTTGCCTGGGTCATTGCCATCATTATCACATTCGCCGGGGTGCTGGCGCTGCGCGCCTTGCCGGTTTCGCAATACCCATCGGTGGCGCCGCCCGCGCTGGATATTTCCGTCACCTATCCCGGCGCCTCGGCGCAGGTGGTCGAACAGAGCGCGGTACAACTGGTCGAGCAGGAGATGAACGGCATCGAAAACCTGCTCTATATGGACTCCAGCTCGCAGGTGGGCTCCGGGCAGATAACGCTCACTTTCAAGCCGGGCACCGACATCCAGTTCGCTTCGGTCGAAGCGCAGAACCGCATCAAGCGCGTCGAGGCGCGCCTGCCGGATGACGTGCGGCGACTGGGTGTCACCGTGACACGTGCCGGGCGCAACTTCATCATGGTGGTGGCGCTGGCTTCGACGGATGGGCGTTTGAACGCCGTC
>CAZMWC010000308.1:0-2653 GCA_964569805.1 uncultured Gallionella sp. | reverse complement strand
GGCGGGCTGAATTGGCTTGGGAAGGGCGGCAGATAAACGCTATTCGTTGGGCGTCCCAGCGGAACGATTAGTTTCCCGAAGGAGAATACATGGAATCAGCTATCTTCGGACTTGTAGGCGTTGCGCTTGGGGCCGTGCTGACCGTTGCTAAAGAGTGGTGGTTCCAAAGAAGTAGGAACCGAAAAGATGCAGAGTATTTGTCAATTCAAGTGTCGTGCGCCCTTGAGCAATACGCGGCTCATTGTGCTAACGTCGTAGCGGACGATGGCCTCTGTTATGGGCAGCCGGATAAAGACGGATACAGTAGGATTCAGGTTTCGTCACCAACATTTGAGCCTGAATCGTTAAAGGTCGAGTGGAAATCACTACCCGCAAATCTCATGTATGAGGTTTTAGACTTCCCTTACAAAGCAGAGGTTGCCGAAAAACGTGTTGATAGTGCATTTGAGTACGCTGCCACTCCTCCAGATTTTGATGAAGGGTTTGAAGAGAGACATTTTCAGTACGCCACGCTTGGGATCGCCGCATCAAAATTAGCGGCCAAGCTACGCCAGCATATAGGGCTTCCTGCTCGAAGTGCGGGTGATTGGGATCCCGTCTGCTATATGGAAGAAAAAAAGTCTGCCATTGAGTTACGAAGAATGGAAAGAGCCAGAAACCACAGTCTGACTTCTAGCCTATGAGCGGCCATACGCATCTAGCAAGAACGCCCAACCCGGCAGTCGAGAGGGACTGCGCAAAAGCGCGCAGCCCCTCACTTTTACGTTGGGCCTGACGCATGGAAATCAAAACCGTTGGCGAGTTGTTGCACTGGTCATACGCGAATCTCGCGATGGCGCATTCGGCTATTACCGCGAAAGTCGAAAAGTACGGGCGCGCACAGTTCATGATTCGTTCTCGCCTTTATGCAGGGTTGAACAAGCAAACCATGAACCTTGGTCCTCTTGCTGACGACGAACGCTTAAAGATGGTGCTTCCGCAGGCTTGCTGCTACTGCGGAAGTCGCGACTATTTGTCTGCTGACCATCTCATTCCAACAAAGCGAGGTGGAGCAAACACCGGAGACAACCTCGTCTGGGCGTGCCGTTCATGCAATAGCTCAAAGTGCGCCCGTGACGCACTCGAATGGCTGAAGGAGAAAAACCAGTTTCCTCCAATCCTGCTTCTTCGCCGTTACCTGAAACTCGCGATTGAAATGAGCCGAGAAAGAAACCTCATGGATACGACGCTAGCCGAAGCACCAGAGCTTCCATTCTCGTTATCGGCAATTCCACAGACATTCCCACAGCCCGGTCAATTGCGCTTATGGGTGGTGGAAATAGCCCAACCCGGCGTTCCAGGCGACCTTGCGCATAAAGCCGCGCAAGTCGCCTGAACTCTACGTTAGGCGCCTCTATTCATGTCAGACGCACCGCCCAAAACCAACGAGCATGCAATAGCGCAACAGACGCAAGAGAAGTTTGAGCTTTACTTGCTTTCGTTGGTGTTTACTTTGCTTGCTCTCGCAATTCAAACGGCCACCTTCGGCCCTTCACTCGCAAAGAGCACCCTCGAACTGTCGGCATGGCTGTGCCTCCTAGTCTCCGGTTTGGCGGGGCTTTGGCGGCTACAGTGGGTTCCAGTGCTCCGGGTACAAATGGCAAACCGAAAGAGCATCGAGGACGAAATATTCAAACTCAAGGAGCTTCAACTTCAGGGGCAAACCGAGCTGCTTGTATTGGAGTCTGGCACGCGTCAGCCAATTTCAGAGCGCATCGTTCATCGCAACGCCGCTCTCGCCGTTTACGATCCATTGATCGCCAAGCAAGAGCAGAGGGTCTTTGTCGCCTATAACATTCACCAATACAGCTTTGTTCTGGGTCTCGTCGTGGCCATTGTGGCGCGAGGTTTCGAGCCTGCACTAGCTATTGCTACGCATCTGTGGGCGCTCTTTCCTTGAAGGCGCCTAACCCTGCGGTCGACCCCGTTCGCTTCGCTCTCTGGACGCTGCGCGATGAAGCCGCGCAGCGCCGGTCACCTTGAACGTTGGGCGTCACAAACTTCACCTCCCAGGAGCAACGCATGAACCGTCGCCTGTCAATCTGCATAACCGCACTTCTCACTGCCTGCGCAACAACTGCCGGCTACGAGAAGGTTCTGAACTCATGGGTAGGTGCGCAGGAGCTTGACCTCGTCCGCAGTTGGGGGCCACCTGCTCAAGCGTACGAGGCCGGAGGTCGAAAGTTCATCGTCTATACATCCCGCCGTAACGTATACATGCCGGGAGTGGCGCCAACATACCAAACGACTGTGGTCGGAAACACTGCGTACACGAACCCGGTTGGTGGCAGCCCAGCAATGAACATTGGCATGTCCTGTGCCACGACCTTTGAACTCGACAACTCGCGAATTGTCTCCTGGTCATACAAGGGCAACGACTGCAAAGCCAAGGAATGAGTGCCAATTGCGAGTGACGCCCAACCCTTCCATCGAACGGACACACAACGGCGGGGCACAACTGCGCGCTCCGTCAAGGTCAGCGGCGCCGTTGTGTGCCGCTCATGTCAAACGTTGAACTAAACCGCTACGCGGTGGCGCTCCGATCCCATCGCATTCCGTTTCAGCCTCCCACTTCACCTTGCTGCACGTAACGTAGAAATCTCCGATCCTTGAT
>CAZMWC010000307.1:0-2675 GCA_964569805.1 uncultured Gallionella sp. | reverse complement strand
CGTTGCCGTCGAGGATCGCGCGGCGTTCGTGAAAGGCCAGCGCGCAGATGGCGGCAGCGGTGGAGCGGCCAATGCCGGGGAGTTCGACGATGTCTTCGAATTTGCGCGGGAATTCGCCCTCAAATTTCTCGACGATGATGCGTGCGGCCTTGTGCAGGTTGCGGCCTCTGGCGTAGTAGCCGAGGCCGCTCCAGTGCGCGAGCACGTCATCCTCGGTCGCGGCGGCGAGTGCGGCGATGTCCGGAAAGGCGGCGATGAAGCGCTGGTAATAGGGGATGACGCTGGCGACCTGCGTCTGTTGCAGCATGATCTCGGACAGCCACACGCGATAGGCCTCGGCGGATTGCCAGGGCAGGTCGTGGCGACCGTGGGTGCGTTGCCAATGGATGAGGCGGGAGGCAAAATTGACTGATAAAGGAGACATAAAAACCCCTCTCCCCTACCCCTCTCCCACAAGGGGCGAGGGGAAAGAGTGCATCACCGGAACAAGCCCTTAAGCTTGTCCTGCAGCTTGCTTTTGACCTCTTCCTTCTTGGCTTCGACCTTCTGCTTGGCGGCTTCGCCGACCATCGCGCCAAAATCAAGGTTGTATTTCAGGTCAGCGAACGGCCCGCTGACATGCACCGGCACGGTGATGCCGCCGACCGTATCTTTGCCGCCCTGCCCTTCCAGCGTCTTCGCCAGCGTAGCCTTGGCAGTGTAGTTCATGCTGTCATTGCCGATGTCGATGTCGCCATTACCGGACAGGCGCAACAGCGGTGATTTCAGCGACAGGTCGTCGTTGTGCGCCACGCCATTGTTTACCTTGAAGCTGGCCTTGAGCTCGGAAAAATCGGTCTTCTCCGCCGCGTTCGCGCCCTGCGTCTTGGATACACCGCCCTTGCCGAATTCGCGCAGGCTCTTGGCGATATTGATGCCCTTGATCGCGCCGTCGGCGAGGTTAAGCGATAGCGTGCCGTTGAGCGCCTTCTTCATCGCGCTGACAGTGTTGCCCTGCATGGTGAGATTCATGCCGACATTACCCTTGCCTTCCAGCGTGTCGAAGTTTGCCGCGTCTTTGGTCAATGCGGCAATATTTACGCCGCTGAGATTCTGGTTGATGGCGATGACAGGCGTGGCTTTCGCATTCACATTCAGACTACCCTTCATGCTGCCCTGATACAGATTGGCGGACAGCGGCGCGACATTCATCTGGCCGTTATGCGCCTTCACATCCATGCGCAGGTTGGTCGATTTGATGTTGGCCACCTTCAGCGCACCGACGCGCAAACTGCCGTCCAGATTCAGCTTGCGCAGTGCGGACAGGTCGAGCGGCTTTTCTGGCTCGCCCGGTTTCGTTACTTGCGCTGTATCGGCGGATTTTTTCGGCAGGTACAGATCGGCATCGAACTGATCCACATCCACGTCGAAACGGATCGAGGGGTCGGTAAAGCCGTTCATGCCGACCTTGGCTTTGACTTGGCTCTGCAACAGCCCGCCCGCCAGATCGACTTCGACATGCTCCTTGTCGGCATCGAAAGCGAAGCTGCCTTTCATCTCGCTCTTGACCTGTTTGCCGGGCAACGCGTCGCCCTTCGCATCCATCGCCAGTGTCAGCGCTTTGCTGCCGAATGCCCGCGTATTGCCCTGAATGGAGGGCAAAGTAAGCGTGGCGGCGATGTCATTGGCACCTTTTAGTCTGGCGCTGATCGCCAGCTTATCGCCGCTGAAACCGCTCTTGGTCATTTCAATTTGCGGTGCGTCCAGTTTTGCCTCGAAGCTGTCCGCGCCCTTGTTACCGTTTAGCGTCACCGCCAGTTTGCGGGTGTTGAAACGCTGCGCGGACAGATCAGCGCCGGCATCGCCGTTGGCTGTCAGCACCAGATTGCTGATGTCGAGCGCCGAGCCTTTGGCTTGCAGGTTGAGACCTTCCACCTGATAGAGTTGTTTTTCCAGATCGAATGTCAGCGTGGTCTTGAGTTGCGTCGTGATGTCCAGCTTGGGCTGGCTGGCTTGGGTGCTGAAAGACATATCGAGCTTGACCGGCACGCCGTTGGCGATGCGCCCGCTATGCAGGGTCATATCCTTGAGGATGTATTGCGCGCCACTGCCTTCATCGCGGTAAGTGAGCGCGGTCTTTTCGATGGATACCGAGGCGATGTCGAATTTGACCGGCTGGCTGCCGTTTGCTTTTTTCTCCGCCGCTTTTTTCTCTGCGGTTTTCTTATCTTCCGCACCAAGCAGATCGTCAATATTGGTGGTGCCGTCCTTGCGCTTGATCAGTGTGGCCTGCAAGCCGTTTACCGCCACTTCGTTCACCACCGCCTGCCCAGAAAACAGCGGCAGCAATGCCAACGAAATGCGTGCCGAATCGAATGCGGCGAATTGTTTGTCACTGTTAAATTCGGACAGCGAAACCTTGCTGATGTTTGCGCCGATACTGGGAAAGAATGACAGTTTGATGTCGCCATCGAGGCGCAGGTCGCGCTGCTTGCTCTCTTTCACCGTTTGGATGATTCTGGCCTTGTAGTCGTTGGGGTTAAAAGTCGCCGCCAGATAGGCTGCACCGGCAACGGCGATACCGAGGACGGTAGCCGTGCCTAGCAGGGAGTATTTGAGATATTTATTCATGGGAACCTCTATAAATTCATTATGCGGGCAAATCGCTGCGTCGCGTGCTCGCTCATTCCTCGCCT
>CAZMWC010000306.1:0-2679 GCA_964569805.1 uncultured Gallionella sp. | reverse complement strand
CTGGGTCAAGCTGGATGGTGAAGAGGGCAGAAGCACTTACGTGATGCAGCCCGGCCAGCCGGATGCGTTCAAGGTCGGCGACCGTGTGCGCGTGGTGAGCAAGAAAGGCGAAACACGCGTCGAACTCGACCCCGGCGGCACGGCAAAGTGATCCGACCATGAACCTGACCATCCCGCGCATGACCGTCATCACCCTGGGCGTGGCCGACCTCGCGCGCGCTACCGCCTTCTACCGCGAGATATTCTCCACGCCGCCCATAACCCAATACGAAGGCGTCACCTTCATCCCGCTGCCCGGCGTGTGGCTCTCGCTCTATCCGCTGGAGAAACTCGCCGAGGACATCGCGGAGGAAGTCAGCCTGCCCGCGCCGCATACCTTCCGCGGCGTCACCCTCGCCTACAACGCGCGCAGCAAGGACGAGATCGTCAGCATCTTCGCCCGCGCCGCCGAAGCGGGCGCACACATCGCCAAAGCGCCGCAGGACACCTCATGGGGCGGATTCAGCGGCTATTTCACCGACCCGGACGGGCACTACTGGGAGATAGCCTGGGGGCCAATGTTCGAATTCACCGAGCACGGCGATCTGCGATTCAAGGCGTGAACCCCGAACTTCTCTCCCGTCTTCCGGTCTCCCTGTGGCAGTAAGAGAAGGCGAAGCATAGATGGGGCCGAACGTTTGAATTCACCGGCCTGCGCGGCTTTTCGCGCAGGTTCGGTGGAATGATGGGTTAGCCATTTTTTGGCTTCTGCTGTTTGTTGCGCAGCAGATACCATGTTTCACTAGGTAGCAGTCCCTGCCTGTTGTCACTGGCTTCGACAATCATGAACCTTCCCTTCTTGCCATTGAAGTTGATAAAGGAATCGGAAAGTTCAGATGCGTCCTCCTCCGAAATGAGATAGAGGGTATGGGGCATGTCATAGCGCCAATGCAGAACAGCAGGCTCCTGGTTTGCCCATGCCTTTATAGTTTCCCGACCGCCCGTGCCGTCAGAGTAGATAAAGATGTAAGCCTTTTTCACTTTCCGATCTCCTTACTGGGGGCCGGCAGCGCATGAAAATCTGGGTTTGAAATTACTTCAATGCTGGATGCGTCGATTACCGAGAGACTTCCTTTCTCCTCGATCAGCTCCAAAGCTTGTTTCCTGAGTTGGAAACTTTCTGACTGAAGGCGATCAGGATCTCGGAACATGAAGAACAAAAATGAAAACAACGCAACAGCAACCGGCGCGAGAGCCAGTGTTACGTGAACCCAGGACGAGTTCGGCGCAAAACCAAGCGTAACTGCGGCTGGTACGGAGATAAGTCCACACACCCAAAGCACGGGATTAAGCGCGTTCTTGACTGAAACGCGCTCGACAGAGCTATGGTGGCGAGTTCCAGTTCTAATCACTGTGCCTCCAAGGTAGTGAAATGGCTAACGAGGCTGTAGAAAAACCCGATTTTCGCAAAAAATTGCGCCGTAACTTATTGATTTATAGGTGTGCGAATTTAGCATTTTGAGTTTTTCTACAGCCTCTCGTAAAAGTAAGGGGCTGCGCGCTTTTGCGCAGTCCCGCTTGACTGCCGGGTTAGGCATTTTCAATCATTCGATAATTGAAACTTTGGACATACGGGCAATACCCTCTAGAGTTTTGTAAATATAGTAACTGCCAATAATGCGGCAGACCTTAACCTCAAGGCTGTTCAAGTTCCAGAAATACTCAACTGTGCCTTCGCTGGCTGGTCGGACCCCTGCCATCGGTACAAAGATACGCCCCCCGTCCATTGAGATGAATGTCAGTTCTTTGATGATTGTCCCGTTTATTTTGAGATATACGGGATAAGCCGAACTGTTCGGATCGGGGTAGATAGTTGCCCAACGTTCCTGAAACTCACGGGTGCTTTCGCCTTGCTCGATTTGAAAAGTGTTGTCAGCATCGGCCATCCAAGTTTCCGTGTGATCTATAACCGACTTAGACCACTTGCTGTTTTCCAGAAAGTTTTCAAAGTCTCGCAATGTATTGCGTGGCTGGAGACCGTCGGACAATTTCTGAAGTTCATTGCGCTGATCTGCACTCGCCTTCAAATAGTACCGGTGAGTGATGAGCCATGAGAGCAAACCACCAATCGCCGCCCCTGCGCAGAATGTGAGAAATTCGTTCATGCAATGCCTAACGTGAGTTAACGTTCCCTTTGAAGCCGCGCCGCACCCACACAAAAGACCAACCAAGAGCAAGCAAACAAAATACTGGAAGCAGCGTGATCTTGATGTATTTCACAATTTCAGCTGATGCGTGTTTTTCCAGATATTTTTCGTAAGGGGTTGAGATAACTTTATTCACGTAGTCTTTGGGCGACTTTTCAACGAGAGGTATGAGTTCTTTTGTGATTTGTTCATTAATTGCTATGTCAGATTGCGCAGCTGAAAAAATGAACTCGACTTTCCCGATCTCGCTTTTTTCGACCTCGTAGGTTTTCTTTGTGTAAATTGAGGAAAGTTCGTTGTAAGCAATATAGCCAGCAAGCAACAGCCAACAAGCTGAAAACACGACCCACAACCTCATCCAACCGTTGAGTTTCATAGAATTCTCCGCAATGTCTAACGTAAAGTAGATGGCAAAAACGCCATACATTCTGGATCGGATGAGGGTGTAAGAATTTTTGTGTAAACGGTCATTTGGCAGGAAACTGCCTAACTT
>CAZMWC010000305.1:0-2679 GCA_964569805.1 uncultured Gallionella sp. | reverse complement strand
AGTTCGTCGCTGAACGAAGGCTCGGCGGCGACCACGACGATGATCTGTGTGACGTTGGCGGCGATGAGTTTTTCGCGGAAGGCATCGGAGCGGTGCAGCAACGAATGGCGCTGGGCAATACGTTCGATGACACCTTGCGCGCCCGTGCTGTTTTCCGTCGAAGCGTTTCCGGTGCGTTTGATTTCCACCAGGTCACCGCATACCACCTCGCTTTTTTTGCCGCGCGGCAAGCATTCCAGAACTTCGCCATCGGGCAGTTCCGCCAGATAGCGCCGACCGAAGGCGGCGATGATTTGTCCTGTTGGTTTCAACCCGGATTATCCATTAGGCAAATTTCCAACCAAAACCCTTCCCAACCTCCCCTTGTCAGGGGAGGAGCAGCCAAGTTCTCCCCCTGACAAGGGGGAGAGTTTGCGAGGGGGCATAGAGGGGGTTTCGGGGTTAATGGATTATTTGGGTTCAAATCTTGAGCAGCGCATCCACTTTCGCGGCGCAGATGAAGTCGTTCTCCGACACGCCGTGGATGGCATGGGTGGTGTATTCCACATGGCAACTGTTATACGTCACGGTAAGGTCGGGATGATGCCCCTCGCTGTGTGACAACCATGCAATGGCGTTGACGAACGCGATAGTTTGGTAATAGTCCTTGAAGTGATAGGTTTTCCCGATCAGGTTGCCGTATTGCTGCCAGCCTTCCAATTGTTTCATCAGGTTGTCGGCTTCCTGCGGAGAGAGCGGAGGTGTGCCGCCCTCGCAGGATTTGCATTTTTTGCTGGTGAGATCGCATACGTCGTTCATGCCGTTCTCCTATCGGGTCTGTAGATGGGCAATCCGCGCCATTGCCGGCGGGTGTGAATCGTAGAAACCGGAGTATAGCGGGTCGGGGGTGAGCGTGGCCGCGTTGTCCTGATACAGTTTGACCAGCGCGCTCACCAGATCGTCCGCATTGACCTGCCGCGCGGCATAGGCATCGGCCTCGAACTCATGTTTACGCGAATAGACCGCCAGCAGCGGGTGCAGCAAAAAACTGAATACCGGCATAACCATGAAGAACAGCAACAGCGCGAGAGCGGTGCTTTGGGTAGTGACCCCCAGACCCTGATAGAACCATTCGGTTTGCATCAACTGGCCGAGCAACCACAGAAACCCCAGGCTCATGGCAAAGGTCATCGCGATGCGTTTCATCACATGGTGATGTTTGAAATGGCCGAGCTCATGCGCTAGCACCGCCTCGATCTCGTTGCCGCTCAAGCGTTCCAGCAGTGTGTCAAAGAACACGATACGCTTGGTTTTGCCGAAGCCGGTGAAATAGGCGTTGCCATGCGCGCTGCGTTTGCTGCCATCCATCACAAACAGGCCACTCGCCGCAAAGCCGCATTTTTGCAGCAGTGCCACGATGCGCGCCTTCATCGCCTCGTCTTGTAGCGGGGTAAATTTGTTGAACAGCGGTGCGATGTACGACGGGTAGATGAATAAGATGAGCAGATTGAATGTAGCCCACACGCCCCACACATACAGCCACCAGTATTCACCCATCGCGGCCATCAGCCACAGTACGCCGAATAGCAGCGGCAGGCCCAATGCCGCACCTAGCAGCAGGCTCTTGGCAGCATCTTTGAGATACAGCGCGAAGGTCATTTTGTTGAAGCCGAAACGCGCCTCGATCACGAAGGTGCGGTACAGGCCGAACGGCGCTTCCAGCAGCGAGGAGAGCAGCAGCACCGCAACGATGGTCGCCGCACCCTGCGCGAGCGCCGTGTCGAACCAGCTATTGCACAGGTTGGCGATGAACTGGATACCGCCCGCCACGGTGAAACCTAACAGCAGCGAGGTATCGAACAATATGCCGAGCATGTTGAACCGGGTTTTTGCCGAGGTGTAGTCGGCGGCTTTCTGGTGGTCGGCCAGCGGAATTTTTTCACGAAACACCTCCGGTACGGCGGCACGATGCGCGGCGATATGCGCCAAGTGGCGCCGCGCCAGCCACAGCTTAACAAGGGTTGTCAGCAGTAGTGTGCCGATAAAAATGAAGGTGAATTGCATTGCGGTCATGTGGAGTTACCGGTGGTCGTAATATGCGCAGGTGTGACACAATACGAGCCTCATTGTTCAAAATTTATGCGCGCGAATTATGGCACAGAACCAAAATTACCTGATCTGGATAGACTTGGAGATGACCGGGCTCAACCCGGATACCGACCGCATCATCGAGGCCGCTATCGTCATCACTGACAGCAACTTGGAAACCATCGCCGAGGCTCCGGTACTGGTGGTGCATCAATCGGACGAAGTGCTGGAGGGCATGGACTCATGGAACAAATCTACCCACGGCAAATCCGGCCTGATCGACAAAGTGAAGGCATCCGCGCTGGACGAAGCCGCTGTCGAGGCGCAGATGGTCGAATTCCTCAAAGAATATGTCCCGACGCGCACCTCGCCGATGTGCGGCAATTCCATTTGCCAGGATCGCCGCTTCCTGGCGCGCTGGATGCCGAAGTTTGAGGATTACTTCCACTACCGCAATCTCGATGTGAGTACCGTCAAGGAGCTTGCCAAACGCTGGAAACCGGAGGTGGCGAGCGGTCTGAAGAAACATGGCAAGCATGAGGCGCTGGCGGATATTTACGAATCCATCGCCGAGCTACGCCACTATCGGGAGCATTTTTTCAAACTATAGGG
>CAZMWC010000304.1:0-2687 GCA_964569805.1 uncultured Gallionella sp. | reverse complement strand
ATGACAGCCTCGGCCATACCGCCGGGGACAAGCTATTAAAAGCGGTTGCGGAAAGACTTAAATCGGGTTTCCGTGCCGTGGATACGGTTTCAAGGCTGGGGGGAGATGAGTTTATTCTCATTCTCTATGACCAATCCAGCGAAGAGCTCATTTCCGAGGAAACGAAGCGGCTCGATGAAATCTTCTCGGCACCATTCCATGTTGACGAGCATGAAATCTTCGTCAGCTACAGCGCGGGCTTCAGCCTTTATCCGCAGGACGGCAGGGATGCGGAAACGCTGCTGATGAACGCGGATGTGGCCATGTACCGTGCCAAGGAGCAAAAGGGAAACAGCTTCCAGTTTTATGCTCCCGAGATGCACTCCAGGATCAGGGAGAGATTGGCGCTTGAAAGCAATATGCGCTACGCACTGGAGCGCCAGGAATTTTTCCTGATGTATCAACCGCAAATTGATTCAAGGACAAAACGGGTATCCGGGATGGAAGCCCTTATCCGGTGGAACCATCCGGAGATGGGCATGATCTCCCCGGCAAAATTCATCCCCCTCACGGAAGATACCGGTTTGATTGTTCCGATCGGCGAGTGGGTTATCAGGACCGCATGCGAGCAATTAAAGGCCTTTCAGAATGCCGGCTTGCAGAATCTTACGGTTGCCGTCAATCTGTCCAGCCGTCAGTTCAGGGAAAACAACCTGGTTCCATCCATTGCCGGAATATTGCAGGACACCGGACTGGCAGGGGAATGTCTCGAACTGGAACTTACCGAAAGTATTCTGATGAACAATTCCCGGGAAATAATTGCCACCCTGCGCGAATTGAAGAAAATGGGGATCAGGCTCGCAATAGACGACTTTGGCACGGGCTATTCCAGCCTGAGTTACCTGAAGCGTTTCCCGCTGGACAAACTCAAGATTGACCAGTCGTTCGTGAAAGACATCTCAATCGGCGGCGGCGATGCGGCCATCGTGAAAGCGATTATCAATATGGGGCATAGCCTGAGCCTTGGGGTTATTGCGGAAGGCGTGGAAACGAAAGAGCAGCTGGATTTTCTGACCGCGCATGACTGCCAGGAGGTGCAGGGATATTACTATTCGAAGCCCCTGACCGCCGAGGAGTTTAAATCTTTTGTTGAGCGGCACAATAACCCCGCGCCGTAATACCCGTGGCCTTTCGTATGGCAACAATGAGCCTGCTGCCTTGATGCTCCGTTGCCTGCGGCAGGGTGATCTATTCGGCCAGCCGGCCGGGCTCGTTTCTTTACCCGACAATTCGGGTATGATTACCGCGTTTGCCAGATAATATGCTGACGTGCCACACCCGAAAAACCAATTGCACCGATGAACAATCTACCTGAAATCACCGCAGGAACAGCGGACACGCAAGAAGACAAATTGCGCAAGAGCCTGTTGATCTTCGCCTGCGCCTTCATGAATCTGGCGGTAATGTTGTGGCTGGCGATTTACTGGACAATGGGGCTGAACTTTCCGGCGAACGTGCCTTTGATATATCAGCTGATTTCGGTGGCCTCGCTGGTTTATTATTTCAGGACCAAACGCTTCAAACCTTTCCGCTTCGTGCAGTTGAACCTGTTCCTGTTTGCGCCCTTCATCATGCAGTGGAGTATCGGCACCACGGTGACGCTGAGCGGCGTGATGCTGTGGGCGTTGCTTGCCCCGGTCGGTGCGCTGGTGGTGGCGGGCTGGCGCGAGTCGATTCCCTGGTTTATCGCCTATATCGTGATGACGGTGGTATCCGGGGCATTTGATTATTTTCTCAGCACCGGCACTGATGGCGGTTTGTCGATGAAAACCATCAACGTGTTCTTCGCGCTCAATTTTGCCACGATGTCGTCCATCATTTATTTTCTGATGCGCTATTTCGTCATGGAGATGGACAAGATCAGGGGCCAGCTCGACCAGCAGAACCAGTTGCTGGCCGAGGAACAGAAGAAATCAGAGCGCGTGTTGCTCAACGTACTGCCAAGCAGTATTGCGCAACGGCTGAAAGATCACCAGGGCCTGATCGCGGACGGCCATGCGGATGTGACGGTGATGTTTGCCGATCTGGTGAATTTCACTCAATTGACCGAGTCGCTGTCGCCCGAGCAAATGGTCGCCTTGCTCAACACCATTTTCTCCGGCTTTGACGAGTTGACTGAAAAACACGGCCTGGAAAAAATCAAGACGATTGGCGATGCCTACATGGTCGTCGGCGGATTGACCCACGACGGCAAGGACTATACCCGCGATATTGCAGACCTGGCGCTGGAAATGCGCCAATTCATGGCCAGCCACCCCAAGCTATCCAGATTCAATCTGGGCATACACACCGGCATCGCTACCGGTCCCGTGGTGGCCGGAGTGATTGGCACCAAGCGTTTCATCTATGACTTGTGGGGCGACACGGTGAATATTGCCAGCCGGCTTACCGATGAGGCGGTGCAGGGCATGATTCAGGTGGACAAGACGACCTACAACCGGATTCGGCATGATTATGTTTTTGAGGCGCCCGCCACCATCCATGTCAAGGGCAAGGGCGAAATGGTCATGTACCGCCTTACCGCGCGCGCCGGAGATTCATCACACCAGACCGGTGCGCCTGCAACACCGGGCGCTTCTGCTCCCTAAATATTCCCGAAAAGCACTTCCCACAGCCTGGTGCACGCGGCAGTTTCGATCGCTCCGTGT
>CAZMWC010000303.1:0-2690 GCA_964569805.1 uncultured Gallionella sp. | reverse complement strand
TCAAAAATCTCGTTTTGGGTCGGTGCGACATAGTTGCCAAAGAACCCGACCAGCGCGCGCGCAAACTCGTCCCAAGTCTGGTAACGTTTTGCCGTGTCCTTCTCCATCGCGCGCCGCACGATCGTGTCAAGCTCGCACGGAATTTCCGGCCGGAACGCGCTGGGCAGCGGCGGCTCAATATTGAGGATGTGGTAGATCATGCTGAAATTGTTGCTCGCATCGAACGGCAGTTTTCCGGTGAGTAGTTTGTACATCACCACGCCCAGCGAATAAATATCAGTCTGATGCGTCAGCGGCAATTCCTTGACCTGTTCGGGCGACATGTAAGCCGGCGAGCCTATTCCGCTGACCTGGGTGGTTTGTTGGCTCTGGATCGCCGCCGAACCAAAATCGGAAATCTTGATGTCGGTCTCACCCTGCAACAGGATATTGGCCGGTTTGATGTCACGGTGGATGACACCCTGATACTGCGCATATTCGAGCGCCTTGCAACACTTGTAGGTAATTTCCGCAATGGTGCTGACCGGCAACAGATTATCCACTTCGGCATATTGCTCGAGCGTGCTGCCCTCGACGTAATCCATCACCATGTAATTGATGTCGCCATCCAGCACCGCATCGAGGATTCTCACGATGTGCGGGTGCGACAATTTCCCCGCCAGCGATGCCTCCGTCATCAACAACTTGTGATAGATTTTGGAATGCTCGGAGTCGTACAGATTTTTCAGGTTGAACAGCTTGATGGCAACCTGTTGCTTGCTAAAAGTATCGGTGGCCAGATACACGGTGCTGGTCGCGCCAGTGCCGAGCTCACGTATGATTTCGTATTTGCCGATCTTGTCCATTGCGGTTGTTTTGTCTGTAACGGCCTAATTCTGCGCACTTTGTCGGGCGCTGTCTATGAAAAGCCGCCATGTGGGGATTCCTGCGCGGTGTGAACTATCAGCAAAAGCAACTATCATATCGCCCATGAGAAAATTATCCTTAACGGGCATGGAATAGATGCTACCCCTGATGATGAGAACTGCCATGCCCGTTTCCCTCTCCTCAATCCTCTCCCGCTTGCGGGAGAGGAAGCGAACGAATCGCTGCGCGACTTTCACGTTTATGCTGTTGCTGTGCTTTGCTCCGCTTGCGTCAGGCGAAGGCTTGCCGGATCTTGGCGATGTCTCGCAAGCCGTGCTCACCCCGCAGCAGGAGCGCCAGATCGGCCGTCAGAGCATGTTGCAGATCCGCGCCAGCAGGCAGCTTCTCGATGATACCGAGATCGATGACTACCTGAATCAACTCGGCAACAGGCTGGTCGAAAACAGCGCAGAGCCCGCGCTCGGCTTTGAGTTTTTCACCATCAATGATCACAATATCAATGCCTTCGCCATGCCGGGCGGTTATATCGGCGTAAACAGCGGGCTGCTGCTGACCGTGCAGAGTGAATCGGAACTGGCCGCCGTGTTAAGCCATGAAATCGCCCATGTCACACAACACCACATCGCACGCATGATAGCGGGCCGGCAAAACGAAGGCTTGACCTCGATGGTCGCCCTCGCCATCGCCGTGCTTGCCGCGCGCAATAACTCGCAAGCTTCACAGGCGGCTATTGCCGGAGTGCAAGCGCACGCCATGCAGAGCCAGCTGAATTTCACGCGCACCCACGAACAGGAGGCAGACCGCATCGGCTTGGAGATTTTGCAGAAATCCGACTTCAGTATCCACGCCATGCCCGAATTTCTGGACCGGTTACAAAAAGCCACGCGCCTGCTGGAAGGCAATACGCCGAATTATCTGCGCACCCATCCCATCACCAGCGATCGTGTCGCCGACATTGAAAACCGGGTGAATAAACTATCCTACCGCCTGATTCCAGACAGCCTGAATTTTCAACTGTCGCGTACCAAACTCATCGCCGCGCAAAAAACCGCACCGGATGCCATCGCCTATTTCAGCGATGCGCTGAATACGCAGAAACATGGCAACCCGATAGCGCAACGCTACGGTCTGACGCTCTCGTTGTTGCGCAATAACGAGATTGCGCGCGCCACGCAGGAATTGGCGGCATTGCGCAAGCAAGTCAAAACCAATCCGATGATCGAGACACTCGCTGGGCAAGTGAAACGCGCCGCAAAGAACGATGCCGACACGCTGGCGTTTTACCGTAGCGCCGTGCAGACTTTTCCGCAGCATCGTGCCCTGGTCTACGACTACGCCGATCTCATGCTGCAAAACAACCAGACGGAAACCGCTTTGAAATTGCTCGCCGAGCAAATCATCCGCCACCCCAGCGACATCACCCTGTACAACTTGCAAGCCAAGGCATATGCCATGCAAGGCAAACGTCTCGAACAACACCAGGCACAGGCCTACAGCTATGCCTGGCAAGGCAACCTGTTTGCCGCAATCGAACAGCTCGAAATGGCGAAACAGTCGGGCGGGAGTTTTTACCAGCTATCCGTGATTGAAAGTGACTTAAGAGAATTGCGCGACATGATGCCCGCGAACAATAAAAAATAGCCGTAGTCCTAAAAAGCGCAGTGTATTGTAGGTGCGAATTCATTCGCACAATCAGCGCGTTCTGTGCGAATGAATTCGCACCTACAAAAACCTGCAATACCATGATGTTTATTTATGGAAACGCAGATTACTCATAAGTCAGAAATATAGGCTACAGAAGGATGCTTAAAAAAAGAACGCAC